>NZ_JBSGXZ010000032.1:0-109420 GCF_053610285.1 Lentzea sp. NPDC054927 | reverse complement strand
GGTGTCAAGCGGGCACGCTTTTCGCCCGCTTGACACCCCTCCTCGTGGGTGGCTCGCTCTGGTGTGACTCGTGACGGGACCCCACCGCCAACGCAACCACCTACGCAACGCAACGCCGCCCAACACAACAGGCGTGCCATCAACCCACGTGTGGCGCCGGACCCCCGATCAGATTGCCGGGGGTCTGGGGGCAGCGCCCCCAGGAAACGCACTCAACGCAACCGCGCCGCCCGCAACCCAACCACCTACGGACCAGGCGACCTTAAAAACCCTCAGTACAACGCCGAAGCCAAATTCCGCCGAGCCGCAGCAACCCGAGGATCATCCGCAGGGAACAACTCGAACAACCCGACCAAATGCTGCCGAACCCGGTCCCGATCATCCCCATAAACCCGGCGAACCGTATCCACCAACCGCTTGAAAGCCTCTTCAACCTGCTGCAACGCCACCTGCGCGTCAGCCGCAGCCAACTGAGCCTCGACATCCTCAACCGCAGCATCAGCCTTGGCGATCACCGCAGGGTCAACCCCTTCGGCCCGCTCAGCGAACCGCGCCTGCGCCAACCCTTCCTTGGCCAGCTCATTCCCCGGCTCAGAAGCCAGAATCTGCGAGTAATACCCCTGAGCAGCGACATAATCCCCACGCTCAAAGGCTTCCTCGGCAGCCACGATCAAAGGATCCTCAATCAGGTCCTCCTCGGCCACAACCGGCGCCCCGGCCCGAGCCTCCCCAGCCCGAATCCCCGGCAGCCGCTCCCGCAGCGCGTCCAGCAACCGGGCAATCCAGGCCGACAACTCCGCATCGGCCAGCGGCCCGGCAAACGCATCAATGGGCTGACCAGCGGCAACAGCCACCACGGTCGGCACCGACTGAACCCCGAACGCCTGCCCGATCCGAGGCGCGGTCTCCAGATCGACCCGCGCCAGGATCCACGACCCGCCCGAGGCGGACGCGAACCGGGTCAGCGAGGCGGCCAGCTGCTGGGATTCAGGGCTGTAGGAGGCACCCAGCAGCACCACGACGGGCACCTGCAGGGACTGCTCGACCACAGCCTGGAAAGACGCCTCGGTGACGTCCACGATCCACGGCGCGGAGCCGTTCTCGGCGCCACCGGCCGGCGAACCAGCGGCGGCTGCGGGCGTGGCGGCGGCGGTGCGGGCGGCGTCGGCGCGCGCCTTCAGGGCACCGAGGTCGACGGCGCCCGAGAGCGCGGCGGACAGTGCGGCGGTCTTGCGAGGATCAGGCCTTGTCACGTGTTCCATCCTGGCACGGCTAGTTCCCGGACCGGGTCCAGGGCCATCGGGTTGACGCGCATCGCCTCGTTGGCCGAAGCGATGCGTAGAGCGAGCGGTGTCATCAGGTCGATGAACCGCGACGTCGGACCTTCGCCCAACGCCTCCCACGGGGTCAGAGCAGCGGCATCAGTTGCTCGTTCGACCGCGGGAAGATCACCGGGCAGGCCCGAAACGGCTTCCCACTCCTCGACTGTCCAACCACGCGCGGCGCGCATGTATGCCGGATCGAGGGAATGCTCACGGGCGTAGAGCGCAAGCGCTTGGCACGGTCCCACACCATGAGCCACAAGCGCAGCAACATGACCATCTCCGCGTGCCTCACGCAAGATCGTGCAGGCGTGCCAAAGCGCCAAATGCGGTTCAACGGGCCATGGCAACGCACGGTTCGCGGCAGCCAATGGACGTCCCGCAAGAGGAGCGGCCAGAGCAGCTGCACGGGCCAATGAAGCGGCTTCCTCCACAACGGGCGTGTCGACGTCGCCCAGCAACCGCCGCAACGCCCCGTCCACGCCCTGGAGCCGTACGCGCAGGAACTCCTCTGGCGAAGCGACCGCCCACGCGTCCGGAAGGGCGCGCGACACCATGCGCGGGGCGAAGTTGTAGAAGACGGCCGTCACCAACTCCGGGGAGGCGGCACCCAAAGGCGCGGCGCGCATGCCGAAGTAGCCCATCCACCCGCCCTTGCAGCCCAGCGCGTCGGTTGCCGCGCGGGATTCGGGCGTGAAGTACGTGACGTCGTGGTAAGGCTCGAACCTCAACCACAGCTGCCTCGCGTCCACGCCCGACACGCTAACCCAGTGAACGCCGGTGCACGGATCCACTCACCGTGCCGGCGTAGAGCGTTCGGCCATCCGAGGAGACGAGCAGCGCCTCCACACCACGCTCCACGTCCGGGCCGCCGAACACGGTCCAGGAACGGCCGCCGTCAGAGGACCGCAGCACCCCTTTGCTGGATCCCTCGAACGAGATCGAGCCGAGGTACAGCACACCGTTGGGCGCGATCGCGATCGCGGACAGCTGCTCAACCGAAACCTTGGGCACCTCGGTGAACGAGACCCCGTCGAACGACACGAACACCGAGTTCTGCCCGACCGCCACGACGTGCCGCGGATCGCGCGGATCCACCAGCACCGAGTTCATCCGCCCTGGCAGCACCTGCTTCACCGTCACACCGGCGTCCGTCGACCGGTAGAGCCCACCGGCGTCCGCGAGCCAGATGCCACCGGGATCAGCCGCGATGGTCTTGATCCCGCGCAACGGACCGTGCACCCGTTGCACGAAGGACGACCCACCGTCCAAGGACACGTAGAACGCGTTGATGAGGTACGCACCCAGGTACACCCGACCAGGCAAAACCGGGTCGTACACCAGCGAACGCGTGTTTCCCGGCATCTCCGCGGTGATCACCCACGAACGGCCACCGTCCAGCGACCGTTCCACGAAGATCGTGTCCATCGACCCGCGATACCCGTTGCGGCCTCGCAGCACGACCCCGTCACGAGCCGCCAACGCCCCGACCCGGTTCCCGATGGCCGGCGGCGCGGACCCGTCGAAGTCCCACTCCTGCGACGCCACGGGCAGATCGGTCCGATAGGACCCCTGCATCGTCCCCGCGATGATCGACCGCCCGGACACGGCCAGCGACAGCACGTGCGCTCCAGGCACTCCGACCCGTTTGAAGTGCTCGTGATCGGCAGTCGCGTAGACGCCGCCGGACCCGTAGACCCACTGCCAGTCCGGCAGGTCCGGGAAGCTGCCGATCTCGGTGTAGACGTCGATCTGCTCCACCGCGTCGGTCCGCTTCCAGGAAACTCCCAGGTCCGCGCTGATGAAGTGCCCGTCCAACGTCTGCACCTGGATCCAGCCGTTGGCCGTGATCCCGCCGTACAAGATCCACGACGCCGTCCACGGCCCCGTCACCGCACGCCACGAAACCCCGCGGTCGACGGACAGGTGCACCCCGCCGCTGAACTTGCGCGCCACCACGACATCACCGCGCGAACTGATCTTGTCGGCTGGCACTGCGGACGCCGACCACCTCCCGGCCCGCAGCACGTGCACCACGCCACCCGCGGCGACAACGAGATCCGGCCCCACGACCTGCACGTCCTCGGCAGCGGCCGGCGATCCGGGCAGCAACGACCACCCCAGCCCGCCAACGCCTCGATAGACGCCCTCCGCGGAGGCCGCGTACGACACACCCGCCGCCCCGAACGCGACGTCCTGCACCTCAGAAGGTGTCCGCAACGCGACCGAGAACGACAGGCCGCCGTCGACAGACCGCAGCACGGTCCCGGCACCACCGCCGCCCTCGTACCCGGCGACGAGCACGCTGTCCGGCCGCGCCGGATCGGCGGCCAGCGCGGCGCCGCGCATCTCCGGGAACAACCTCCCCTGCCGCCAGCTGCGGCCCCGGTCGTCGGACCGGAACACCTGCTGGCCAGCGCCCGGCAGCACGTAGGCGACGTTCTGGGCGAACGCCAGGTATCCGCCCGCGCCGTTCGGGCCGATGTTGTCCCACCTGGTGGACGGTCCGGCGTGCGCGGACGGAATGACCGCCAGCACCGCGGTCAGCAAGATGATCACGAATCTCACGAGATGTGCCTCCGCTCGACTCCGTACAAAGTCGGCGGCGGACCACGATCATGGCGTGTCGGAGAGGTGCTCCTCAACCCGTCGCACCTTGGCCGTCAGCTGCCCGGTGTAGCCGGGCCGGATGTCCGCCTTGAGCACGAGCGAGACCCGCGAGGCGCTGGCCTGCACAACCTCCGTCGCGCGCTTGACCACGGCCATCACCTCGTCCCACTCCCCCTCGATCAAGGTGAACATCGCGTTCGTCTCATTGGGCAGGCCGGACTCCCGCACGACCCGGATCGCCTCGGCGACGGCCTTCGCGACGCTTCCGGATTCGTCCGAACCGGACGGAGCAACGCTGAACGCGACAAGCACACGAGCCTCCTGATGATCCTCTGGTGTACTGACTGGTAGCTTCGGGCCTCATGACACCGCTGCCGTTCGATCCGATCGCCCGCGCGGCCGAACTGTGGGACGAGCGCGTTGGTTCGGCCACGTCGATGGCCGCCGTCACGAGCGTCATGCGTGTCCAGCAAATCATCCAGTCCGCCGTGGACGCAGCCCTCAAGCCGCACGGGCTCACGTTCGCGCGGTACGAGGCGTTGGTGCTGCTCTTCTTCTCCCGCAAGGGCGCGCTGCCGATGCGGGTCATGGGCGAGCGCCTGCAGCTGCACCCCACGAGCGTGACCAACATCGTCGACCGGCTGGAGAGCGACGGCCTGGTCCGCCGCACGCCGCACCCGACCGACCGCCGCACCACGCTGGTCGAGATCACCGATTCGGGCCTGCAGCGCCGCGAGGAGGCGACCGCGGCCGTCGTCGACGTCAACCTGGGCCTCAAGGGGCTCACCGACCGGCAGACCGAGCAGCTCACCGACCTGCTCGCGAAGGTCCGCCGGGCCAGCGGCGACTTCGAGGACTGAAATCCGGTTGAGCGCGCCGCGATGATGGTCGCGTGACGGAACGGTCGATCATCGCCCTGGTCAGCGCGCCCAGCGGGTTCGCCGGCCGCACCGAGGCCATCCCGGTGACCAGCCGGTGGTGGGCCGACGCCGAACCCGTCAACCAGGCGCTGGAACAGCTGCTGGGCGTGCCGACGAGCGTGCTCAGGCTGGTCTCGGTGGAGGGCGGCCACGCACCCGGCGGCGGCCTGGTCACCTACCACGTCGAGGCACACGGCGAACCCGACCGGACCCACCTCCAGCCCGCGGCGGAACCCGAACCCGACGCCCCGCGCAGGCTGCCGTGGGCACGGCTGGGCGGACCGGCCGAGCTGGTCGCCTGGGCCGACACCGAGATCGACCGCACCGGACCGGCGGTCCAGGTGAAGAGCTGGAACCTGTCCTCGGTGCACCGCCTGCCGACCGCGAACGGTTCCGCGTGGCTGAAGGCCGTCCCGCCGTTCTTCGCCGACGAGGGCGAGGTGATCAGGATGGTCACCGCGCACGACCCGACGCTGGTGCCCGAGGTGATCGCCTCCGCGCCGTTCCGCGTCCTGCTCGGCAGCGCCGCGGGCGACGACTGCTGGGACGTCACGCCCGAGCACGTCGAGCTGGTCGTGCCCCGCTGGGTCGCGGTGCAGGACGCGCTGGCCGGTGCGCCCAGGGTCCGGCCGTCAGCCGTGCCGATGCCGTCCTTCGGGCTGCCGGAGACGTTGGTGCACGGCGACTTCCACCCCGGCAACTGGTTCGACAGCGGTGTGGTCATCGACTGGTCCGACGTTGTGTGGGGCAATCCCGCACTGGACGCGGGCCGGCTCATCGAGTTCTGCCCGCCAGAGCTGCACGACCACATCCGTGCCGTGTGGAGCGAGGCGTGGCTGAAACTCCGTCCGGACAGCCGTCCGCTCGAAGCGCTCGACGCCGCCCGCGGCAGCTCGCATTTGCTGAACGCGGTGAAGTACCAGGAGTTCCTGGACAACATCGAGGACTCCGAGCGCATCTACCACCGTGACGACCCCGCGAACGAACTGAGGGCTGCCTTGAAGCTGGTGCTCCGATGACGGGACGAACCGTCATCGCCCTGGTCAGCGCGCCCAGCGGGTTCGCCGGACGAACGGAGTTGTTCCCGGTCGACTCGTCGGACTGGAACCACGTCGAGCCGGTCAACGAGGCCCTGGAGCAGCTGCTCGGTGTGCCCACGAGCGTGCTGCGGCTGGTCTCGGTCAGGGGCGGCGCGATGATGACCGAAGGCCTGGTCACCTACCACGTCGAGGCGCACGGCGAACCCGACCGCTCGAAGCTCCACCCCGCGGAGGAGCCCGAGGCGGACGCCCCGAACAGGCTGCCGTACGCGCGGATGGGCGGACCGGCCGAGCTGATCGAATGGGCCGACACGCAGATCGACCGCACCGGACCGGCGGTCCAGGTCCGCACCTGGAACCTCTCGACCATCCACCGGCTGCCCACCGCGGACGGACCGGTGTGGCTGAAGGCCATCCCGTCGTTCTTCGCCGACGAGGGCGAGGTCATCAAGATGGTCGCCGCCCACGACCCCACGCTGGTCCCGGAAGTGATCGCCTCGGCACCGCAACGGGTGCTGCTGGGCGACGCACCTGGTGACAAGTGCTGGCCGATCAAGCCCGAGCACGTCGATCTGATCGTGCCGCGCTGGGTCGCCGTGCAGAACGCGCTGGCCGGCGAGCCGCGGATCACCCCGACGACCGTGCCGATGCCGTCGTTCGGGCTGCCGGACACGCTGACGCACGGCGACTTCCACCCCGGCAACTGGCGGCAGAGCGGCGAGGTCATCGACTGGTCCGACGCCGTGTGGGGGCACCCGGCGCTCGACGCGTGCCGGGTGATGGAGCGCTGCGACGACGAGATGCGCGACCACGTCCGGAAGGTGTGGAGCGAAGCGTGGCTCGAACACCGTCCGGACAGCCGGCCGCTGGAAGCGCTCGACGTCGCCCGGCGGGCGGGACACCTGCACAACGCGGTGAAGTACCAGGTGTTCCTGGACAACATCGAGCAGTCAGAGCGGATCTACCACGAGGGCGACCCGCAGGACGAGCTCAGAGCTGTTCGGGCGCTGGTGCGGTAGCGGCCTCGTTCAGACGGCCGGTCTTCGTCGCCCAGCGCTCGAAGAGCACCGTGCCGAACGGCGGGATGCTCGACAGCAGGCCGAGCACCAGCGTGCGCACGTCCCACTTGAGCGGCTCCTTCGCCATCAGCGTGACGAGGATGAAGCCCACGAAGATGACGCCGTGGATCGGGCCGAAGATCTTGACCCCGATCTCGTTCTGCACGACCACGTACTTGAAGAACATCCCGAGCAGCAGTCCCGCCCAGGAGATCGCCTCGGCGAGGGCGAAGATGCGGAACCGTCCAGCCGCTGTGGAGAACGTCATGGCTCCCCATCATGAACCGTGACGGGGAGCACACGACTACCGGGCCTGTCAGGATCTGTCCTATTCCTCCCATTTGAAGACACGGGAGGCGATGAACCCGACGACCAGCGTGAACCCGACCAGGATCGACGCGGGCATCACCAGAGCCTCGATCCCCTTGCCCCGCACCAGCACGTCGAGCATGCCGTCGTTCATGTGCCGCAACGGGAAGATCTTCGACACCGTCTGCAACCACGCCGGCGCCTGGTCGACCGGGAAGAACGTGCCGGACAGGAAGGCCATCGGCAGCACCACGATGTTCGCCGCCGCCGACGCCGCTTCCTCGGTCTTGGCGAACGCGCCGACCAGCATGCCGAGCGCGAAGAACGCGAGGGTTCCCAGCAGCAGCAACGGAATCGCGAGCCACCACGACCCGGACAGCTGCAGCCCGAACAGCGGCAGCGACGCCACGCCGACGAAGGTCGCGCCCTGCACCAGTGCGACCCCGCCGCTGACCAGCAACCGCGACGACAGCACGGAAGTGGCCGAAACGGGTGCGAGCCGGATCCGCCGCAGCACCTGCTTTCGCCGCCACGACACCAGGGTCAGCGCCGAACCGAACACCGCGGACACCGCGACACCCCACGACAGGATGCCGGGCGTCAGGTACTGGATCGGCTTGAGCGAGGCGTCCTCGACCTTCTCGGCCGCGAACGTGAACTGCGGCGGCTGGCCGGTCGCGGCGAGGTTCGCCTTGTCCACGAACCCGTTGATGATGCCGAGCACGGTCGCCGACTTGACCTGGTCGCTCTGCGCGAACCGCACGTCGAGCTGCCGGCCGCGAATGATCAGCGCCGCGGGCAGGTCGCCGTCCTTCACCTTCTGCACGGCGGAGTTCTCGTCGTTGTACGGCTCCAGCTCCAGCGCGCCGCTGTCCCTCAACGCCGAGACGATCGGGCCGTCGCCGACCACCGCGATCCTGGTCTTGTCGGCGCCGACGTCGCGCAGGATCAGGCCGAAGATGATGAGGAACATCAAGGGGAACAGGAAGGTGAAGAACAGCGTCACCTTGTCCCGGACGAACCCCTTCAGCATCGCCACCGAGAGCGTCTTGAACGCGGTCATGCGCGGTACTCCCGACCGGTCAGGTTGAGGAAAACGTCTTCGAGGGTGGCCGTGCGGACCTGCAGTCCGTCCAGCGCGCCGCGTTCGGCCAGTGCGGACAGCACGGGAGCGGGGCGGCGCGTGGAGATCGTCAGCGACACCTCGTCCTCACGCGCTTCGTCGACACCGTCCAGTGCGGAAGCGTCCACGACGGACACCACGCCCTTCTGCAGCGTCACGTGGGTCGGCGCGTCCAGGCCGCGCACCAGCACCGCCGGCGGGTCGAGCGCGAGGATCTTGCCGGTGTCCATGATGGCCACGCGGTCGCAGAGGATCTCGGCCTCGTCGAGGTAGTGCGTGGTGTAGACGATGGTCTTGCCGCGCTCCTGGATGGCGCGCAGCACGTCCCAGAGGTTGCGCCGCGCCTGCGGGTCGAGCGCCGCGGTCGGTTCGTCGAGGAACACGATGTCCGGGTCGTGCACCAGCGCGCACGCGATCGAGAGCCGTTGGCGCTGACCGCCGGAGAGCTTGCTCTCCTGCTCGTTCGCCTTGTCCGCGAGGCCGACCAGCTCCAGCATGTCGGCCGCGGTCCCGTGGCTCACGCCGTAGAGCGCGCCGAACGTCTGCAGCTGCTCCTTCGCGGTCAGCTTGTCGAAGAATGCCGTGGCTTGCAGCTGCACGCCGATGCGCGGCAGCAGCTTCACGTTGCGCGGCCACGAACTCTCGCCGAACAGCGTGACCTCGCCGCTGTCGGGCTTGCGCAGCCCCTCGATGATCTCGAGCGTGGTGGTCTTGCCGGCGCCGTTGGGCCCCAGGATGCCGAAGAACTCCCCCTCGGCCACGGTGAACGACACCCCGTCCACCGCATTCAGCTGGCCGTAGCTCTTGCGGATGTCCCGCACGACGACCGCCGACCGTTCCTCTGTCATGGCCCGGACGTTAGGTCACCGAGGATTGCTTCGCGTGGCGAAACGACGAAAGTCGGCGCGAAGTCGAGACGTTCGAAGTCAGCTGCCCACAACGAGGAGCGGGCTCGCGGTGTACACGTCGTTGAGCCGGCGCAGTGCCGCGGCGAACTGCTCGAAGCGGGCCCGCGGGACCGCCGTGCGCACCTCGCTGATCATCTGCCACAGGTAGCGGTGCTCGAAGGTCTCCATGATCGGCAACGGCTGGTCGTCGCCGACGTCGCAGGCGAACGCGAGCGCCACCGTCGCGGCGCGCAGACAGGCCGTCGCGAGCGTGACGCAGTCCTCGACCAGCGTGCGGTCGTCCTGGGCCCGCACGACGCCGCTCACGGCGAACCGGACGGCCTGCATCAGCGCGAGGTGGAGGCGCTGGCCGGCCTGGGTGCGTTCGAAGGGCAGGTGATCGGTGCCGGGGCCGGGCATCACCACGGTCATGCCGACCTGGGGGCGGCGCAGCACGTGGTCGAAGAGAGCGGTCGGGGCCCAGAGCAGGGTGCGCCAGGAGTCCTCGGAGATCGAGGTGCCCGTCCTGGCCGCGTTCTCCAGCACGTCGAGGTAGGCGATCAGGATGCCGGACAGGAACACGCCACCGCGGTCGCCGCCGACCCGCACGATGCCGAAGCGCTCGTCGTGGCCTGCGCTCTGCACCCCGTAACCGGGCTTCCACTCGATCACGTCGCTGCTCGCGAGCACCACGCGCGCGAGCCGCTGGTGCACGGGCGGCGCGGACAGCACCGTGTCGTCCAGCCCCATCTGGACGAGCATGGACGCAGCGTGCTGCAGCGACTCGCGTCTTTGCGGCACGAGGTCGGGGTGCAGCAGACGGAACGGTTCCACGTCGCCCCCTCCCCTTCCGTTGGTTGTACTCACAATGAACGCCGGGGGGCGTGAAGTCATCCGGATGAACCGCAGCGTTACGTCTCAGTTGGACCGGTCAGCCGACTGTCTCAGTTCGATTGGGTCCAAGCCACGAGTTGCGCGCGAGACGAAAGATTCAACACCGCTTTCACGTTGTGCACGTGGGATTCCACAGTTCGGTGCGAGATTCCGAGTTTGGCCGCGACCTGCGCGTTCGTCATTCCCTGCGCCACCAGTTCGACGACCATGCGCTGCCGGTCGCTGAGCACCCCGTCGCGCACGATCTCCTTGTCCAAAGCGGTTTCCAGTGCGTGGCGGACGTCCATCGCCTGGCCGGCGTTCAGGGCACGTGCGAAAGCCGTGCGGGACAGGGATTCCCGTGCGACGTCCAGCGCGGCGTCCATCTTCCCCCGCCACCAGGGTTCCGCCGGAACAACCCACGCGGTGCGCATCTGCTGACAGGCGGCCAGCAGTCGCACGCCGAGTTCGTGCCGCCCCGACAACATCGCGACCAGCCCGCAACCCTCGACCGATTCCAGCACCGCACGCGGCAGTTTCGCCGCAATTCGCGCGCTTTCCGCGAATCGGGCGCTTGCCGTCGTCAGATCGCCGCGTTCCAACGCGATGCAGCCCGCCGTGTGCACCGCGATTGCCACGACATCCGGCCGTGCATGTGTTCTCAACGCCGGCAACGCGTCTTCGACCAGCTCGGCGGCACCGTCGACGTCGCCCCGGATCAGCAGCGCCCAGCCGAGGTTCTGGCTGGACACAGCAACACTCACCTCGTTGCCGTTGCGTACGCCGTGCTCGATCGATTGGCGCAACGCCCACAAGGTGTTCGGCACGTCGCCCGCACCCTCGTAAGCGCTCGCCAACGTGCGGTACAGCCGGCACATGACCAGGTGTTGCCCGCCGGTCTCGGCAGTCTCGACGGCGGCCATCGCGTACTTCACGGCTTCGTCGTGCCGTTGCTCGTATCCCGCCAGCAACGACGCGTATTCCAGGGCGAGGGTCAGGTAGCGGGCGTCGGCGGACGACCGGTCGAGCACCTGCATCAGCACCGCGCCCGCCTCGGCGTAGTAGCCGCGGTCGAAGCACACTCTCAGCAGCATCGTGGCGAGCATCAACCGGCGACCGTCCTCGCGTGCCACCAGATGGGCGAACGCGTACGTCGCATTGTCGTACTCCTGGTGCAGCGCCTTGAGCTGCTCGGGCGCGAGGATCGACGACGTGACGCCGGGTTCGCCCCTTTCGCACAGCCAGGCGATGATCCGTTCGGCGGTGACGTCGTACTCGCCCTGCTCGCGCAGCCGTTCCTCCGCATAGAGCCGGACCGATTCGAGCATCCGGAAGCGGCCGTCGTTCTCCCGCACCACCAACGACTTCGCCTGCAACGCGCTGATCAGGCCGATCACCGGGCTGCCGTGCACGACCTGGGCGATCTCCAGCCCGAACCCGCCCGGCAGCAGCGCGAGCCGGCGGAACAACTCCTTCTCCTGCGTGGTCAGCAGGTCGTGGCTCCACGCGATGGCCGCGCGCAGGCTCTGGTGCCGCGCCTGCTCGTCGGCGTCGCTGAGCAGGTCGAGCCGATGGTCCAGGCGGTTCGCGAGTTCGTGCAGCGGTACCGATCTGGAGAGCTTCGCGGCCAGTTCCACCGCGAGCGGCACACCGTCGAGCCGCGCGCAGACCGCCGCGATCGCGTCCTGGTCGCCGGTCGCTCCAGCGCGTTCGGTGAAGAGCCGGACCGCGTCCTCGTCCATGCCATGCAGCGGGTAGACGGCCTCGCCGACCGCTCTCAGGGCTTCCCGGCTCGTGGCCAGGACCTGCACGTTCGGACAGCGCGACAAGAGCGCGTCCACGACATCGCAGCACTCCTCGACGAGGTGCTCACAGTTGTCGACGAGCAGCAAGATCCTGCGGTTCGCGAGTTCGTGCAGCAACGTGGTCCTGAGCGCGACACCCGCGTGCTGGTACACCCCAACGGCTTCCGCGAACGCCTGGACCACCTGGTCGGATCTGCTCAGCTTGCCCAGTTCGACCGTGCGGACCTCGGTTCTCCTGGCACGCCTGGAAACCTCCACCGCGAGCCGCGTCTTCCCGACCCCGGCCGCACCGACGAGCGTGAGCATCCTGTGCTTGCGCAGCAACGAAAGCAGCTCCGCCAGCTCGCGGTCCCTGCCCACGAACGCGTCGTCGTAAAGAGGCACCTCGGCGACCACAGTGGACGTACCGGCGGAACGCTGACGATAGGCACGCTGACGGCACGCGTTCGAGCAATACCGCGCCCGCGACGGCAGGGGCGCGAATTCCGTGCCGCAGCCCGCGCAGGTGCCCATCGCACGAGCGTACGACCGTTTTGGCGTCTCAATTGGAAAGTGTGTGAAGGTCGACCTCGAGCGTGGTCCCCGACTGGAGCTCCGCGAGCTCGATCCGATCCTTCGCCTTGTTCCGCCAGCCACTCCGAATCCGCTCCACCACCTGCGTCTTCGTGGTGTCCGCGGCCTCGGCCTTGATCACGATGTCCTTGCCGTTCTCCAGGTGGACCACGGCCTTGGTGTACCTGGGAGCGTGTGACACGAACTCGCCAGTTCCCGGCACCGCGGGGTACATCCCGAGCGCGCTGAACACGTACCAGGCCGACATCGTGCCGAGGTCGTCGTTGCCCGTGACGCCCGCGGGCCCGTTGACGAACAACGTCTGCGCGGCCCTGACGACCACCGACGTCTTCTCCGGCTTGCCGATCAGCGCGTACATCCACGGCGCGTGCAGGTCCGGCTCGTTGTTCGGGTTGTACCTGAACTGGTTGTAGTAGTCGTACGGCCCCACAACCCACTTCTCGCGAACCGTCCTCGCGGGATCTTGCAACAGATCCGCGTAGGCGAAGAAGTCGTCGAGCCGCGCCTCGGCCGCCGCCTTGCCACCGAGCGCCGTGATCAGGCCGGGCACGTCGTGCTGGGCGAGCCACTGGTACTGCCAAGCGGTGCCTTCGTGGAACCCCTCCGGCCCCTGCGGCGTGAAGGGGCTCAGCCACGCGCCGTTGCCCAGCTTCGGCCGCGGGAACCCGGTGAAGCCGCGGTCGGTGACACTGTGGTCCCAGAGGTTGCGGTGGTTGAGGCCGCGCTTGCGCAGTCGCTCGGCGTCCCCTTTGTGCCCGAGCGCTTCCGCCATGATCGCCAGCGTGGCATCGGCCAGCGCGTACTCGAGGGTCGCGGACGCGCCGTGGTGCGGGTCGGTGTCCTGCCCCTTCTTCGGGAAGCGCATGTCGTACTGGACGAATCCGTTCTTCAGGTAGTTCGGGTTGCCGGACCGCCCCTGGAACCGGGAACTCTCCGGCGGGATGCCGTCCGCGTTCTGCAGCAGCGCCCGGTAAGCCTGCTCCTCGAAGCCTTTGAGGTGGCCGAACCGCCACAGGTCGACCAGGAACGGCGTCACCGGGTCGCCGGTCATGCAGTTCGTCTCCTGGTTCGCATACGCCCAGCGCGGCAGCCAGCCACCCTGTTCGTGGATGGCGAGGACGCTCCTGGCGATGTCCTTGCTGCGCTGGGTGCGGATCAACGCCAGCAGCTGGTTGTGGGCGCGGTAGGTGTCCCAGAGCGAGTAGTACTCGTAGTACGTCCAGCCCTCGGCCTGGTGGACCTGGTTGTCGAACCCGCGATACCGGCCGTCGACGTCGCTGCCGGTCAACGGTTGTAGCAACACGTGGTAGAGCGCGGTGTAGAAGACCGCGCGCTCGTCCCAGTCGTCCGTCTCGATCTCGATGCAGCCGAGATCCCGGCGCCAGGCGTCCTGGGCCTCGTTGCGGATGTCGTCGAACGACTTGCCCGCGGTCTCGGCGGTCAGGTTGTTCGTCGCGCCCTGTTCGTCCACTTGGGACAGTGCGGTGCACGCGGTGACCGGGCCCGGGGTGAACGTCACCCAGGCACCCCTCAGCCCGCCGCCGCCCGCGGAATCCCGTTGGCCGGGCTTAGGTCCGGTCGGGGTCCAGGTGCCGAACTCCTGGAACGGGCGGTCGAACCTGGTCGTGAAGTACGTGAGGTAGGGCCGTCCGCCGCAGAACGCCTGTGTTTCCACGGTTCCGGTGATCGTGCGGTCGTCGACGACCTTGATGGAGCTCGCACTCACCGGCTCCTTGTCGTTGGCCTGGCCGACGTTGACGAGAAGCGTGCCGCTTGCGCCCGCGGACCAGGTGTACCGCTCGACTCCGGCTCGGGTGGTCGCGGTGCACTCGACGGTGATGTCCCGGTCCAGCTTGACCTTGTAGTAGCCGGGTTTGCCGATCTCGCCGTCGTGCGAGTACCCGGTGGCGTAGCGCTTGTGGTCGAAGCTCGTGGGGAGCTGGGTGACCGGGAGGATCGGGACCAGGCCGCCCTGTTCCCAGCAGCCGGCGCCGGACAGGAAGAAGTGGCCGAAGCCGCCGATCTGCTGGTCGTCGTAGCGATAGCCCGCGTAGTGGGAGCCGATAGGGCTCGAGTGGGCCTTGCCGAACGGCATGGACGCGCCGGGGAACGTGTTGCCCTCGTCCTTTGTGCCGATGAACGTGTTGACCGACTCAATGGGATCCAGTGCGTCCACGGGTTCCACCCTAGTTGGGAATCCGGGTCCCGCGCGGGTGGCCCGGTGGTCCAGTCGGGTGGTCCCCACCGGCTGCGAGTTGAGGCGTCTGCAAGTACCACCAACTCATGGTCAGACCGCCGCTACCTACCACCAACAGGACCTCTCACCACGTGGACCGGGTCTGAGCGCCGCCGCCGCCAAGTGATCGGCGCTCAGACCCGGAGCGTGCGGCCCCTACCTCTTGGCGCCGAGGAAGATGTTCCCCTCGGTCGACAGGTAGTGGCTGGTGTAGTCGAACCGGCGCGCGTCACCGAAGATCAGCCAGTAGTACTTGAGCTGCTCGGACCACCAGTACCCCGGGCAGAAGTCGCCCTTCGCCCCGGTGGTGACGTCCGTCAGGATCGTGTACCCGTAGTTGGTCTTCGAGGTCCGCTTCATCTCCTGGTAGTGCCGGTACGCGCGTTGGCGGTACACCTCGTCACGCGTGGCCAGCCACAGGAAGAACGCACCGTCGGCGTACTCCGGCCGGAGCTGGTTGCCGACCGAGGTCGGCCGCAGCGACGTGTAGTTGATGCCCTCGGGCAGCACGCCGTAGCGGTCCTGAACGGCCGTCCAGGAGTCGTGGTAGGAGCGGCCGCGTGCGATGTCACCGCTCTCGGCGAACAGGCCGCCGAAGAACGCCGCCAGCTCGCTTTGGGTTCGTGAGTCGCGGCGGCCGGTGAAGGCGTCCACCTGCGAGAACCACAACCGTCCGCCGACGACGTCTGTCTGGTGCCGCAAGATCGCGCGGAGCAGGACGTCCCACCACTGCTTGAGGTCGCGGTCGCCGAACAGGTGCCAGCCGTCCCAGAGGTACTCGTAGTAGGAGTCGGCGGGCGGGCCGATCGTGGCGATGCGGTTGCGCCAGGCGCCGGTTTCGGCGTGCACGTCCCACGGCAGCAGGTCGTAGGACGTGCGACGGTCGAAGGTGACCTTGAGGGCCTTCTTGGCCGCGTTGTAGTACTTGCGGTCGCCGGTCCACTTCGAGAGCGACCCGAACTCCGTGATGTACGTGCCGGTTTCGGCGAGGTTCGTCTCCGGCGAGGAGACGGCTCCCGTGCGCAGATTGACGTAGCGGTAAGGAATTCCGGTCGGCGACTTGGTGAAGGCGACCAGCAGGCGGTCGCCCAGGTCCCGCGCCAGGGACAACAGGGCCGGGTCGCCGCTGACGTGGTAGGCGGAGAGCAGGCCGCCGAGCATGCGGATGTTGGTCTCGAACACCTGGAAGGAGGCGTTCACGTCGAAGTTCAGGTTCGCCTTGACCCAGCGGACGCCCTCGGCGAACTCGGCGTCGAGTTCCATGAGCCACAACGTGTCCAGGGCTTCGACGACGGTGAGGCCCATCGGGTGGCCGGGGACGAAGAACTCCTCGAAGCCGCCCGACACCGGTTTGATCTGGTCGTGGCCGAACGCCCGGTCCACATAGGACCGCCAGGCCCAGCGGACCTCGTTGCGCACGTCCTCGGCGACGGCACGCCAGCCACCGGGAGGCGGCGCCAGGGCCGTGGCGCCGATGGAAGGAACCGCGCCGCCGTCGGCCGATGGTGGCGGCGCGGATGGAGACGGTTGGGCAGCAGCGACACCGGGCAGTCCGACGAGCCCGGCGGCACCGAGAAGGCTCAGAACACTTCGGCGTGGCAGGTCACGCATGGTTCAGCTCCCCTCGCTCAGCGATTTCGTGTCGGTCGTCCGGTCACCCCTTCTCGGCGGATTCGGCGAAGCCCAATTCGCCGAGAAGGAGTCGGCCGGACGACCGACTTCTCGACGAAATCGCCGCCGTGCCGAAGGCGAGGCCGTCAAACACTGACAACGCTGTCTGTCACCGATCCTTGCGGAGCGCACACGGTCGTGGTCAAGACCAGTCGGGCCACCTGTCTCGTTCAGGACAGCAAGTGCGGAAATGAAGAGCCCCTTGACCGGTTCCGGAACGGTTGACAAGGGCGTAAAGGCGAGGTGAGATACGCCCACTATGACAACGTTGTCCCCCATCGGACCGGTAGCCGGTCAGCGCAAGGTGCGGCGCGCGACGATGAACGACGTCGCGCGGCTGGCGGGCGTGAGCATCAAGACCGTCTCGCGCGTGGTCAACGACGAACCGGGCGTGCACCCGTCCACCGCCGAACGCGTGTTGGCAGCCATCGACCAGCTCGGATTCCGGCGGAACCTGAGTGCCCGCAACCTGCGCCGAGGCTCGTCCACCGGCACGATCGGGCTGGTGCTGGAGGACGTCGGCAACCCGTTCTACTCCGGCGTGACCCGCGCTGTCGAGGAAATCGCCCGGTTGCGCGGCAGACAGGTGATCTCGGGGTCGTCGGACGAGGATCCCGGGCGGGAACGCGAGCTGGCGCTGGAGTTCTGCAGCCGCCGGGTCGACGGGCTGCTGATCGTGCCCGCCGGGTTGCAGCACAGTTACCTGGTGCCGGAGATGCGCGCGGGCACGCCCGTGGTGTTCCTGGACCGGCCGGCGGGCGACGTCGTGGCGGACACCGTGCTGGTGGACAACATCGGCGGCACCGTGGAGGCGGTCACCCATCTGGCTGCACATGGGCACCGCCGCATCGCGTTCCTCGGGGACGCGCCGGACATCTTCACCGCCAACGAGCGCTTGCGCGGCTACCGCGAGGGCTGTGTGCGTGCGGGCATCGGCTACCACGAGGAACTCGTGGCGATGGGGCCGCACGACGAGAGCAGCGTGGCCACCACGTTGCAACGGCTGCAAAGCATGCGCGAGCCCGCAACGGCCGTGGTGGCCGGCAACAACCGCATCACCGTGCACATCCTGCGCGCGCTCGCCGGTTCCGCCGAACGTCCCGCTCTGGTGGGCTTCGACGACTTCGAGCTCGCCGACCTGTTGTCGCCGCCGGTGACCGTGATCGCGCACGACGCGAGCGCGCTCGGCAAGGCGGCCACCGATTTGTTGTTCGCCCGCTTGGACGGCGACAACTCGCCACCGCGCCGCGTCGTGCTGCCGGTGCGTTTGGTGCCACGAGGATCCGGGGAGGTCCACGCGTGAGTTCTGGTGTTCTCCACCAGCCTGTCAACTTGCCCGCCAACCAGCCGAAGCAGTTCTACCGCGGTGGTGAGGCGATCGCCGCACTGCGCGGTGGCACCAGCGGCGACTTCGGCCCGGAGGACTGGGTTGCGTCGACGACAACGCTGTACGGACGCAGTGATGCCGGGTTGACAACGTTGCCGAACGGTGTGCTGCTGCGCGACGCGGTGGCGGCGGACCCGACCGGGTGGCTCGGGCCCGAGCACGCGGCGAAGTTCGGCGCGGACACGGCGTTGCTGGTGAAGCTGCTCGACGCGGGCCAGCGCCTGCCCGTGCACTGCCACCCGTCGAACGCCTTCGCGGCCTCGCACCTGAACTGCCGTCACGGCAAGACGGAGGCGTGGATCGTCGTCGGCACGACCGGCTCGGACCCCACCGTCTACATCGGATTCCGCGACGACGTGCCGGCGGAGACGGTCGCCGACTGGGTCGCCACGCAGAACACCGCGGCGATGCTGGACGCGCTGAACCCGGTCTGCGTCCGGGCCGGTGACACGGTTTTCGTGCCCGCCGGTGTCCCGCACGCGATCGGCGAGGGCGTGTTCATCGTCGAACTGCAGCAGCCGACCGACTTCTCGGTGACGCTGGAGTGGCAGGGCTTCCTGGCCAACGGCGACATCGGCCACCTCGGCCTCGGCTACGACGTCGCGCTCGACTGCGTCGACCGGCAGGGCTGGGCCGGTCAGCTGGACAAGCTGGTGCGCCAGACGTCCGAGAAGTGGGCGCCGTCGGTCGATCTGCTCGGCCACGACGCGGACCCGTTCTTCCAGGCCGACCGCCTGCACGTGGAGGGCTCCTTCGCACTGGAGCCGTCGTTCGCCGTGCTGGTGGTGCTGGAGGGTGCCGGCCAGCTCGGTGAGCTGGAGGTGCACAAGGGCAGCACCGTCGTCGTGCCGCACGCGGCCGGCGAGATCGGGCTGACCGGTGACCTGGTGGCGATCCGCTGCCGACCGCCCGTACTGTCCACAGTGGAGGGTGTAACGCCATGAGCCAGCCGTTGCTGGAGGCTCGTGATCTCACGAAGAACTACGGCACCGTGGAAGCTCTCCGCGGTGCCGCGTTCAGCGCCTATCCCGGCGAGGTCGTGTCGCTCATCGGCGACAACGGCGCGGGCAAGTCCACCCTGGTGAAGTGCCTGTCCGGGGTGGAGCAGCCGACCAGCGGAACCCTGCTGTTCGACGGCAAGCCCCTCGTCCTGAGCTCTCCCAACGACGCCCGCGACCGGGGCATCGAGACCGTCTTCCAGGACCTCGCGGTCGCGCCGGACCTCGACCCGGCCGCGAACATGTTCCTGGGCAGGGAGATCCTCAGGTCCGGCCCGCTCGGCTGGCTCGGCGTGCTCGACAAGAAGGCGATGCGCCAGCAGGCCGCCGAGCACTTCAGCCGGTTCGGCGCGACGCTGCAGAGCATCGACGTGCCGATCGCGGCGCTGTCCGGTGGTCAGCGCCAGTCCGTCGCGGTCGCGCGGTCGGTGGCGTGGGCGTCGAAGCTCGTGTTCATGGACGAACCGACCGCCGCACTCGGTGTGGTGCAACGGGAACGCGTGCTGGAAGTGATCAAACGGGTGCGCGACGAGGGCATCGCGGTGGTGCTGATCTCGCACAACATGCCCGAGGTGCTGTCGGTGTCCGACCGCGTCGAGGTGCTGCGCCTCGGCCGTCGCGTGGCCCGTTTCAAGGCCGCGGACACCAGCGTGGAAGAGCTCGTCGGCGCGATGACCGGCGCGCTGACCCAGGAGGACGCGGCGTAATGACGACCGATGAGAAGACAACGTTGTCTAACTCTTTGTCGGACGAGCGGCGCACCCCGCTGCTGAAGCGTTTGACCGGTGCGAACACGCTGTGGATCGGCCTGGTGCTGCTGGTGCTGGTCGCCGTGTTCGGCGCGATCCGCCCGGACGCGATCTTCCAGGTGACGACGCTGCAGTTCCTGCTCGCGGAAACCGCTGTGCTGCTGGTGCTCTCGGTCGGCATGACGTTCGTGATCATCACGTCCGGCATCGATCTGTCCGTCGGTTCGGTGCTGGTGTTCGCGAGCGTCTCGTCCGCGATGGCGATGAACTCGGTGTCCGGCGGCGACGCGACGAACGCGGGCTGGGGCGTGATCGCGTTCGGCCTGCTGGTCGCGGTGGTCAGCGGAGCGGTGTGGGGACTGCTCAACGGTTTGCTGATCTCCCGCGCGAAGATCCCGCCGCTGATCGTGACCCTGGGTTCGTTCGGCGCGGCGCAGGGCGCGGCCCTGTTGCTGAACAACGGTTCCAACGTGTCCGGCATTCCGGACAAGCTGAACACCACCTTCGGTTCCGGCACGTGGTTCGGCATCCCGAACATCGTGATCGTGGCCGTGATCGTCACCGCCCTCGGCGCGTTGCTGCTGTCCACCACGCGCTTCGGCCGCTACACCTACGCGGTCGGTTCCAACGAGGAGGCGGCCCGGCGCGTCGGCATCTCGGTGCGCGGCCACCTGACGAAGGTGTACCTGCTCGCGGGCACTCTCGCGGGTCTCGCGGGCTTCATGGGCAACGCGTTCTTCCGGGTCGCGGTCGTCACCGGCCACGAGACGGACAACCTGAACGCGATCGCCGCCGTCGTCCTGGGTGGGACGAGCATCTTCGGCGGCATGGGTTCGGTGCTGGGCACGGTCTTCGGCGTGTTCATCCCGGCCGTGTTGGAGAAGGGCCTCGTGATCATCGGGGTCAAGGAGTTCTGGCAGCCGATCGCCGTGGCGATCGTGCTGGTGGCTGCCGTGTGGCTGGACCAGACACGGCGGCGGGCGCGCAACCAACGTTAGGGAAGGTGCTGGACCAATGAAGATCCGCTCCGCAGTGGCAATCACCGCCGCTTTCCTGCTCACCGCGTGTGGCGGAGGCGGGCAGATCGGTGACTCGAATTCGGGCAACTCCGCCGCGAACAAGAAGCTGGTGCTGATCCCCGGCATCTCGGCGGAACCGTTCTACATCTCGATGCAGTGCGGCTTCCAGGACGCGGCCAAGGCGGCGGGCTACGAGTTCGACACGCAGGCTCCGGCCAAGTTCGACGCGGCCCAGCAGACCCCGATCGTCACGGGCGTCCTGGCCTCCAAGCCGGCCGCGGTCCTGATCGCGCCGACCGACGACAAGGCCATGGCCGGTCCGATGAAGCAGCTCAAGGACGCGGGCATCAAGGTCGTCGAGGTCGACACCAAGCTCCAGGACACCTCGATCGGCGTCTCCTCCATCTCGTCCAACAACGAGCAGGGCGGCAAGCTCGCCGCCGAGACGCTCAACAAGCTCGCGGCCGGCAAGTCCGGCTCGGTGCTGGTCCTGAACACCAAGGCCGGCACCTCCACGACGGACGCCCGCGCCAAGGGGTTCGAGGACGCCATCAAGGCCTTCCCGAACCTCAAGTACATCGGCCAGCAGTACACCGACAACGAGCCCGCCACCGCGGCCTCGAAGGTGACCGCGACCCTGGCCGCGAACCCGGACCTGATCGGCGTGTTCGCGACGAACCTGAACACCGGTGAGGGTGCCGCGACCGGTCTGCGCAACGCCGGCAAGACCGGTGCGGTGAACCTGGTCGGCTTCGACGCCTCGCCGAAGCAGGTGAAGGACCTGCAGGCCGGCTCGGTCCAGGCGCTGATCGCGCAGGACCCCGGCACGATCGGCAAGCAGGGTGTCGAGCAGGCGCTGGCCGCGATCGACGGCAAGGAGAACAAGCGCAACATCGAGACGGACCTGGTCGCGATCACGAAGGACGACGCGGCGGCCAACTCGAAGTACTTCTACAAGGAATCTTGCTGATCCACGACTGACGCCGAAGGGCCGTTCCCATCCAGGGGACGGCCCTTCGGCCGTTCGGCCCCCTGATGACGCATGTCATGGCCGCTTGGCCGCGTTGGGCTAAGACCAGAGTTGTACGAGTCATCACCCTTCAGCCGATGTTCAGGATCACCAAAAGCGATGAGCTGGACACACGCTGAAGGGGGATCAACCAATGCATCGCAGGAAAGTCGCGACGGCACTCGCCGTCGTCACCGCAACGTCGCTGCTCATCGCACCACAGGCCCAGGCAGCACCCACCCAGCAGATCCAGTGGCAGAAGTGCTTCGACACGCCACCGCCCAGCTTCCCGCCGGGTTCGGAACGGCTGGAGTGCGGCAGCTTCACCGCGCCGATGGACTGGAACAACCAGAACAACGGCAAGACCATCACCATCGCGGTCAGCAGGCTCACGCCGCTGAACGGCACCGCGAAGAGCACCGTCTTCACCAACCCCGGCGGGCCGGGCGGGCCCGGTCGCACGTTGCCGCTCGTCTACCTGGACCGGCCGAAGCTCAGCGAGAACGCCGAGATCATCGGCATCGACGTGCGCGGCACCGGCGCGAGCAGCAACGTCACCTGCGGGAACTCCAACGCCGACAGCACCGCCGATCCGCGTGACCGCAGCAAGGCCAACCTCGACCTGATCTACGGCACGATGGAGCTGCACGCCAAGTTCTGCCAGACCAAGTCCGGCGAGTTCGGCAGGTACGTCACCACCGACCAGACCGTGAAGGACCTGGACCTGCTGCGCCAGGTGCTCGGCAAGAAGAAGGTCAGCTGGCTCGGGTACTCCGGCGGCAGCTGGATGGGCGCCTACTACGCCACCTACTTCCCGAAGACGCTCGACAAGATCGTGCTCGACTCCAACGTCGACTTCACCGGGCCGTGGCAGCCGATCTTCGACGACTGGGGCATGGGCTTCGAGCGCCGGTTCCGCGTCGACTTCCTGCCGTGGGTGGCGAAGTACGACAGCGTCTACCACCTCGGCAAGACCGGCGAGGAGGTTCGCCAGTCGTACGAACGCACGCGCGCGAAGCTCGGCGAGCAGCCCGTCACGCGACCGGAGGGCACCTACTACGCGGTGACGCTCGACTTCCTGCTGCGGGGCGCGATGTACAGCAAGGACGCCTTCGCCGGTGC
Organism: Lentzea sp. NPDC054927; assembly: GCF_053610285.1. Lineage (NCBI taxonomy): Bacteria > Bacillati > Actinomycetota > Actinomycetes > Pseudonocardiales > Pseudonocardiaceae > Lentzea > Lentzea sp. NPDC054927. The sequence continues at coordinate 86,709 of NZ_JBSGXZ010000032.1, read as the reverse complement.
GGCGCAGACCATGGCCGAGCTCGCGGGCACGGCCCAGCCGCAGCTGACGGCCCAGGCCAGCTACCCGGACGCGCAGAACGGCACGGCGTACTCGATCATCTGCAACGACACCCCGTACCACGGCAACAGGAAGTTCCTGGAGCGCGAGGCCGCCGTCAACGGCGCGAAGTGGCCGCTCGTCGGCTACACCCAGATCATGGGCCCCTGCGCGTTCTGGGACCGGCCGAACGTGAACCTGAAGCACCCCAACGGTGTCGGTGTCGCGCCGACGTTGATGGTGCAGTCGGTGCGCGACCCGGCGACGCCGCTCGAAGGCGCCCAGGCGGCGCACAAGAACTTCAAGAACTCGGTGCTGCTCACCGTTGAGGACGAGGGCGACCACGGCATCTACGGGTTCGGCAACAAGTGCGTCAACGACATCGTCGAGCGCTACCTCGTCGACGGCGTCACGCCCGCGAAGGACCTGAAGTGCCCCGGGGTTCCGCTGCCCGCGCCCGGTGAGGCCGCGCAGAACCCGCTCACGAAGGCACGGCAGCTCGCCACCCAGCTCGGTTGGTAGAAGAGGGGGAACCGATGCACCGCAAGAGAATCGCGGCGGCGCTCACAGTCGTCACCGCAACGTCTTTGCTGATCGCTCCACAGGCACAGGCCCAGAACAGCCTGGCCAATCAGGAAATCACGTGGCAGAAGTGCTTCGACCCGGTCCCGCCCGGTTTCCCGCCCGGCGCCGAACGGTTGCAGTGCGGCAGCTTCACCGCGCCGATGGACTGGAACAACCCCCGCAACGGCAAGACCATCACGATCGCCGTGAGTCGCACGGTTCCGTTGAACGGCAAGGCGAAGACCGCGGTCTTCACCAACCCCGGCGGTCCCGGCGGCGAAGGACGCACGTTGCCGATGGTCTACCTGAGCAGGCCGAAGCTGAGCGAGAACGCCGAGATCTACGGCATCGACGTGCGCGGAACGGGTGCCAGCAGCAACGTCACCTGCGGCATGTTCGACACGCTCGGCTCGACCGACCCGCGCGACCGCAGCAAGGCCAACCTGGACCTGATCTACAGCGGCATGGAGCTGCAGGCCAAGTTCTGCCAGACCAAGTCCGGCGAGCTCGGCCGCTACATCACCACCGACCAGACGGTGAAGGACCTGGATCTGCTGCGCCAGGTGCTCGGGCGCAAGAAGGTCGACTGGCTCGGGTACTCCGGCGGCAGCTGGATGGGTGCCTACTACGCGACCTACTTCCCCAAGACGCTCGACAAGGTCGTGCTGGACTCGAACACCGAGTTCACCGGCCCGTGGCAGACGGTGTTCGGCGACTTCGGCAGGGGTTTCGAGCGGCGATTTCGCGTCGACTTCGCACCGTGGGTCGCCCAGCACGACGACGTCTACCACCTCGGCAAGACCGGTGAAGAGGTGCGGCAAAGCTACGAGCGCACGCGCAAGAAGCTCGCGGAACAGCCCGTCACCCTGCCGGAAGGCGTCTACAGCGCGGTCACGCTGGACCTCGTGCTCGTCCAGGGCCAGTACAGCAAGTACGCGTTCGACGGCGCCGCGCGGAAGCTGGCGGAACTGGCCGGTGCGGTGCCCGCGCAGATGAAGGCGCAGGCGAGCTACCCGGACGCGGCGAACGCCACGCTGCACTCCATCGTCTGCAACGACACGCCGTTCCGCGGTGGCCGCAAGTTCCTGGAGCGTGACGCGGCCCAGGACGGCGCCAAGTGGCCGCTGCTGGGCTACTACCAGATCATGGGCCCCTGCGCGTACTGGGACCGGCCGAACGTGAACCTCAAGCACCCCAACGGCATCGGCGTCACGCCGACGCTGATGGTGCAGTCCGAACGGGACGCGCCGACGCCGATCGAGGGTGCCCGCAAGGCACACGCCGGGTTCGCCGGCTCGAGGATGCTGACCGTCGAGAACGAGGGCGACCACGGCATCTACGGGTTCGACAACGGCTGCGTCAACGACGTCGTCGAGCGCTACCTCGTCGACCGCGTGACGCCGGCCAAGGACCTCTCCTGCCCCGGAGTGCCGCTGCCCGAACCTGGCACGCAGCAGGCCGGTCCGCTGGAGCAGGCGCGGAAGCTCGCGGTTCAGCTCGGCTGGAAATGAGGGGAAAACCGATGTACCGCACGAGAACCGCGGCAGCACTGGCTGTCGCGACAGCGACATCCCTGCTGCTCGCGCCACCGGTACAAGCGCAGAGCGGCCTCGCCGACCAGGAAATCCAGTGGCGGCAGTGCACCGACGAGCCGGGTTTCGAACGGCTGCAGTGCGGTGAGATCACCGCACCGATGGACTGGCACAACCCTCGCAACGGCAAGACCATCACGATCGCGGTCAGCCGCACGGTTCCGTTGAGCGGCAACGCGAAGACCACGGTCTTCACCAACCCGGGCGGACCGGGCGGCGCCGGACGCACGTTGCCTCTGGTCTATCTGAACAGGCCGAAACTCAGCGAGAACGCCGAGATCGTCGGCATCGACGTCCGCGGCACGGGTGGCAGCGACAACGTCACCTGCGGCAACTACCAGCACCGGCTCGCGACCGACTGGCGTGACCGGAGCAAGGCCAACCTCGACCTGATCTACGGCGGCATGGAGCTGCAGGCCAGGTTCTGCCAGACCAAGTCCGGCGAACTGGGCCGCTACATCACCACCGAGCAGACCGTGCGCGACCTGGACCTGCTCCGCCAGGTCATGGGCCGCAAGAAGATCAGCTGGCTCGGCTACTCCGGTGGCAGCTGGCTGGGCGCCTACTACGCCACGTACTTCCCCAAGACCCTCGACAAGATCGTGCTCGACTCCAACACCGAGTTCACCGAGTCGTGGCAGAAGGTCCTCGACAACCTCCCGGCCGGCGCCGAACGTCGGTTCCGCGTCGACTACCTGCCGTGGGTGGCGAAGTACGACAACGTGTTCCACCTCGGCAAGACCGCGGAGGAGGTGCGCCAGAAGTACGAAGCGACGCGCGCCCAGCTGGCCCAGCAACCCGTCACGCTGCCTGACGGCACCGTCGTGACCCCGGTCCTGCTGGACGCACTGATCTTCACCGGCCTGTACGACAAGGACTCGTTCGAGGCCACGACCGTCCTCTTCGGGTACATCGCCGGCATCCAGCCTGCTACCGCGGCCAAGGCTCAGCCGCCCAAGCAGTACCCGGACTCGGTGATGGGCACGCAGATGTCGATCCTGTGCAACGACACCCCGTTCCGCGGCGACCGCAGGACTCTGGAGCGTGAGGGCGCCAAGAGCGTCAAGCAGTACTCGCTCGTCGGCGGCTACCAGATCACCGGCCCGTGCGCGTGGTGGGACCGTCCTGACGTGAACCTCAAGCGCCCCAACGGTATCGGCGTCGCGTCGTCGTTGATGGTGCAGTCCGTGCGTGACCCCGCGACGCCTCTCGAAGGCGCGCAACGGGCGCACCGGAAGTTCGCGAACTCGCGCCTGCTCACCGTGCAGGACGAGGGTGACCACGGCATCTACGGGTTCAGCAACGACTGCGTCAGCGGTGTCGTGGAGAGCTATCTCGTCGACGGCGTGGTGCCGGCGAAGGACCTGAGCTGTCCCGGGGTGCCGCTGCCGGCGCCCGGCGAGGGCACGGGCAACCCGCTCACCAAGGCGCGGCAGCTGGCGGTTCAGCTCGGCTGGTGAACCTCCAGCACCGCCTCGGACAAGGTGGTGTACCAGGGACTCTCGGTGAACCGGGGGCCGGTCTCCTCGCCCAGATAGAGGTCGATGTGCCGGTCCCCGCCCAGCCCCGGCGTGAACTCGTCGGTGATCTCCCACGACGAGGCCGCGAGCTTCTGGCAGACAGCGAAGTCGACGTTCGCACCCTCAGGCGTCTGTCCACACGAGACGAGCTTGATCCGTGAGCCGGTCTTCAGCCCGTCGGCAGCCGCGGACACGAACGGCTTCAACGGCTTCCCGAACGCGTCACGCGGCTCCGAGTCGAGCCAGTAGCCCTTGTCGTGCGACCAGTTGAGGTACCGCCCGGAAGCAGTCCGCCCGGTACCTTCGTCCTTCACCGCCTTCGCGAACGACTGCGGAAACGTGCCGAGCAGGTCCTTGCCGTTCTCGCAGTCGATGACCAGGCACCCTCGCACGGGCACCGACGATCCGCTGTGGAACGACTCGACCGCCGTGTAGTAGACGGTGACCTGCCAGCCTTCGTCCGTGCCACCGGGTGTGGGTGGGCCGACCTGACCGGCGGAACATCCGGCCAGGACCAGCACCACCCACAACCAGCGCACCAAACCTCCTGTTACCCGGCCATCACCGTGCCGACGGACGCGAACGTGTAGCCCGCGCTCCTCAGCCCGTTGACGGTGTCTCGCAGGTACCCGGTACCGAGGTACGGGTGGTAGAAGAAGCTCGCGACACCATCATCGACCACCTTGAGCTGGTTCGCCGTCTTGACCAGGTCGGCCGGCAGGCGGGCGGGGTGGTTGTTGAACGGTTCGGGCTCGACGTTGCCCACCGCTTCCGGCGCCACGACGGAGCCGTAGACGTCGCGGACCAGGTACGGGAAGTACTGGCCGTAGATCTTGTCGTACTGCGGCGCACCGGTGCCGCACGCGCCGCCGGGGCAGTACCCGCCGAAGTACAGGCCGCGGTCGTAGCGCTTGCCGAAGTTCTGCTGGATGACCTGGTAGTCCACGGCCGACGCGGCGTAGTGCGGCGGCTCGAAGATGGTCGGACGGGGGAAGCCCGCCAGCGCGAGCGCCGTCGACGCCGAGTTGATCCTGCCCTGCATCCACGACGCCGAGTCACCGGGGACCGGGCCGTCGTAGATCACGCTGTCGTTCTCGTTGACGTGGGCCATGTAGAACTCGAAGTCGTTGCCACTTCGGCCGTCGTACGGGTTGATCGCCTTGCCGAACTGGTGCGTGTAGCCGTGCATCAGGATCGTGCCGCCGCGCTGGGTCATGTACCGCAGTGCGTTCACGACCTGTGGCCGCTGCGCCAGGTTCGCCGCCTCGGGCACGCCGTTGTTGTCGGCGCCCAGCGGGTTCTCGAAGCGCGGGTAGACCGCGATGCTGAACGGGATCTTCTGCGCGTACAGGTAGTCGGCGACCGCGCGCAGCTCGTTCGGGTCGGCGTCGGGGCCGACGTCCTCGATGCGCACCAAGGCCCGTTTGCGGTCGGCCATGGTCGGGTTCGACACGCGTGAGATCAGGTCCGCGGCGGCCAGGTAGCGGTCGCCGTGGTCGACGTAGCTGAACGGGATCTCGCCGATGTAGGTCAGGTTCTTGGCCTTGGTGGCCCAGTTGATCGGGCCGGCCGCGGAACCGTTCGCGATCGCCGGTGCCGACGCGATCGCCGGGTTGGTGATCGAGGTGATCATCAGGCCGGACGGGGTCGCGAGGGCGTTGCGGCCCAGGTCGGTGTTCTCGTACCGGACCGTGGTCGCGGCACCGAAGTCGTATTGCACCCAGTTCCAGCCGTAGGTCGTCTGGAAGCTCGGCGCACGGGCGGTGAGCTGCCAGATGTTGCTCGCCATCCACAACACCGGCTTGGTGGTCGCCAGCACGTCGTCGAGGAACGCCACCGGGATCGGCTCGTCGTAGGTCGAGCCGATGTAGATCACGCCGGTGTAACCGGAGATCTCCCCGGCGGTGTAGGCCCCGACCGGGTGCATGACGTACGGGCTGCCGTGCGAGACGAGGTTGCCGGCCTGCACCGCGTACGCCTCACCGAGCCACGCCCACGGGCCGGTGTTGTCGTAGAGGACCAACGTCTTCTGCGTCGACTTCGCGCCGGGCGCACCGCCGCCGTTCGTGCCGGTCGCGGCGGCCTGGGCCGTCGCGGACAGGCCGAGGGTGCCGAGCACCGTCGAGATCACGCCGGGCTGCGTCGTGCGCTGGGCGATCCGGGTGCTCGTGGTCGAAGGCTTCGTGGGCGGCGCGGGCGGTGCGGGCAGCACGCTGTCGACGAGCTCACCGACGTTCTCGACGAGGGAGAGCGGCGCCGCCTGAGCGGGCGCGGGAACCATGGCGACCGCGAGGGCTACCCCGACGGCCAACTTGAAAAGTCTGGCCTTCATGCCACATCCACCTCTCCCGACACGCGCACAGTCGCGCTGCCGGCGTACGGAGCAAACTCAACGGGTCGTTGCTGCTGAAGGCCCAGCAGCCAGGCCAACGCCTGTTCGGTGCGCACGGACGCGAGGCCGTCGCCGAACGGATTGCCTTCGGCGGTCATGACCTCGCGTGCGGCGGGGTTGTCGAGCAGCTGGACGGTGAGCGACGTGATCCGCTCGCGGTCGGTGCCGACGAGCACGGCGCAGCCCGCGGTGACGGCCTCCATCCGCTCGGTCACGTCCCGCAGCACCAGAGCCGGGACGCCGAACGACGGCGCCTCCTCCTGGATGCCGCCCGAGTCGGACAGCACCAGCGTGCACTGCGCGAGCAGCCGGGCCATCTGCGCGTACGGCAACGGATCGGTGATCGTCACGCGGCTGACTCCACCCAGCACGTCCATCACCTGCTGCCGCACGGCCGGATTCGGGTGCGCCGGCAGCACGATCTCGACGTCGGGCCGAGCCTCGACGATGTCGGCCACCGCCCGCAGCACGCGGTCGAGCGGCTCGCCCCACGACTCGCGGCGGTGCGTGGTGACCAGCACGAGGCGCGACTGCCCGCTGTGGACCCGGTTCTCGATCTCCTGCAGCCGGGAGTCGCCGTACGGGGCACGGCGGGCGGCCACGTCGAGCACGGCGTCCACCACGGTGTTGCCGATGGTCAGCACGTTGTTGCCCCGCAACGACTCCGCGGCGAGGTGCGCGGCGGAGTCGGCGGTCGGCGCGAGGTGCAGCGAGGCGAGCTGGCCGACCATCTTGCGGTTCCCCTCCTCGGGGAACGGCGAGGTCAGGTCGTGCGAGCGCAGGCCTGCCTCCAGGTGCACGACGGGGATCTGCTGCCAGAACGCGGCGAGCGCGCCTGCCAGCGTCGTCGTCGTGTCGCCCTGGACGAGCACGGCGGCCGGCGACCGTTCGGTGAACAGCCGGTCGAGCTCCTCGATCAGCTGGCTGGTCAGCTCCGCCTGGCCGCCCGTGACGCGGTTCAGCTTGAGTCTGACGTCGGCCGCGAAGCCGAACGACTCCAGGGCCTGCTCGACCATTTCCGGGTGCTGCCCGGAGTTCACCAGCACGGGCCGGATGCGCCCGCCCGCGAACATCGCGGCGGCGACCGGCGCCATCTTCACCGCCTCCGGGCGCGTTCCCGCGACGAGGAAAACTTCGGGAACCTGGCCCCGGTCGAACTGCCGAGGGCCGGGCACCAGGGCACTTAGTCCCATCTTTTACCTCTTTGGACTCTTCAGGCACGCGCGGCGAACGTGCGCCATCACATGTAGCGACTAGATGGTCGCTCACAATCAATTGGTACCCGCGTCGAGCAGGTACCGCCATATCGGTGATTAGCTTGACGAACTTCGTGTAACGAAGGTGCATTCGTCCCCGATATGGCCGGTTGACGCTCCGCTTCACCAGCCTCTAGTCTCGCCTCGAACACCAGCTCCCGGCCTTGCTGTCTGGTATTTCGCACCGGCCCAGCGCATCGTTACCAGGAGCAGCAATGCCTCAACTTCACATCCGGTTGGCTGTTGTTGCCAGCACAACCGCTTTTGTAGACAGGTTTGTGTCATGAGTGACACGACACAATTCGCGACGTTCATGTTCGTCCTGCTCGTGTTTTGGCCCAGTTACAACCTGGTGCTCGCACTGTTCGTCTGGTGGCGCCCGAAACCGGGTGGACCAGAAGTTCCGTCACGGCATCCGTTGCAGTACTGGATCATCATTCCGGCGTTGAACGAGGAACGCGTTGTGGCCAACACAGTGCGTTCCGCGCTCGCGTTGGACGGCGCGCGCACACCCGTTCAAGTCGTCGTCGTGGACGACGGCTCTGACGACCGCACTCCGCACGTGCTGGCGGAGATCGACGACCATCGGCTGCACGTGCTGAGACGCAACCCGCCGGAAGCCCGAAAGGGCAAGGGTGAGGCGCTGAACCACGCGTTCCGGTACATCCGCGGCATCGCCGAGGAGGCCGGCACCGTGCACCGCACGATCGTCGGTGTGATCGACGGCGACGGCCGCGGCGAGCCCGGCATGCTGTCCGAGATCACGGCGTACTTCGCACAACGCGCTGTCGGCGCCGTGCAGTGCCGTGTCCGCATTCACAACCGGACCAACCTGCTGGCGTTCCTGCAGGACCTGGAGTTCAGCTGTGTCGTGGACGCCTCGCAGTCGTTGCGCGACGTCGTCGGCACGGTCGGGCTGGGCGGCAACGGCCAGTTCGTGCGGCTGTCGGCGTTGATCGGTCTCGGCGACGCACCCTGGTCCGCCTGTCTGGTCGAGGACCTGGAGCTGGGCCTCCGCGTCCACCTGACCGGCCAGCGCATCCGGTACGCCACGCACGCGACGATCACCCAGCAAGGGCTGACCGACGTGCAACGGTTGCTGCGCCAGCGAACCCGATGGGGTCAGGGCAACCTGCAGTGCCTCGGGTACGTGCCGAAGCTGGTCAGGGCCAAGCACGTGGGATCCGTCGCGCTGATGGAGTTCCTGCAGTACCTGCTGACGCCGTGGCTGGTCGCGCCGATGACGTTGCTCATCACCGCGTTGGTGGGCTTCAACTTCTACGCGCAGCTCAGCGGCCACGACTTCGGCGGGGTCACCGCCGGCACCGCGAACACCCTGCTGGCGTTGGGGATCTGGTTCGTGGCACTGGTGCTGCCCGGCCTGATCTGGGGTGTGGTGCACCGGCTCAAGCACGGTGACGAGCCGTTGTTGCGCTGCCTCGCGGTCGGCCTGGCCTATCCGCTGTTCCTGATCCTGGGCTCGATCTCCACGTTGCGCGCGCTCTACCGGCACTTCGCGGGCCGCAACGCGTGGGCGAAGACGGAACGGCTGGCGGAGAAGGAAGTTCCGGTGCTGAGCGCGGCACCGGTTCCGAAGATCGCTTAGCCGGAAGGTAGCTAGAACGTGCCGGGGTGGGTGCGTCTGCGCCGGGCCGCGTAGACGCCCGCCTCGGTACGGCGGTCGAAGCCGAGCTTGTGCAGCAACGACGACACGTAGTTCTTCACGGTCTTCTCGGCGAGGAACAGCCGGTTCGCGATCTGCCGGTTCGTCATGCCCTCGGCGATGAGGTCGAGGATGCGGCGTTCCTGCGGGCTCAACGCGGCATAGCGCGGATCTTCCTCGGGTCCGCCGCGGAGCCGTTGCAACACGGTCGCCGTGACCCCGGCGTGCAGCAGTGATCCACCCGAGGCGAGCGTGCGGACGGCGGCGACGAGATCGTTGCCGGAAACCTCTTTCAGCATGTACCCGGACGCGCCGGCCATGATCGCGCCGAACAACGCCTCATCGTCCGAATAGGACGTGAGCATCAGGCAGGCCGGCGGCGGCTGCACCGAACTGCGGATCTCCCGGCACACGGTGACCCCGTCGCCGTCGGGCAGCCGGACGTCGATGATCGCCACGTCGGGTCTGAGCCGCGGCGCCTGGGCCACCGCGGCGGCCGCACTGTCCGCCTGTCCCACGACGTTGATGTCGTCGGCCTGCGCCAGCAACTGCACCAGCCCGCGCCGCACGATCTCGTGGTCGTCCACCACCAGCACCGCTATCGCCATCTCGCCTCCTGCAGCACCAGCGGGGCGAACCAGGTGATGCCCACACCCGCACCGGGGATCGAGTCCACCGCGCAGTCGCCGTGGTGACGCCGCGCACGCGCCGCCATGTTCGCGAGCCCGCCCGCGTGATGGGGCACGCCGCGGAAATCGTCAGCCAACGGCAAGCCTCTGCCGTCGTCCTTGACCGTGAGCTCCAGCCGGGTCATCGTGCGGTTCACGCTCACGGCGACAGCGACGTGCTTCGCTCGCGCGTGACGCACCACGTTCGTGAGCGCCTCCCGGAGCGTGGCCAGCAGATCGGGCCTGAGCTGGTCCGGCACCACCGAGTCCAGCGGCCCTTCCAACGACACGTCGGGCTCGAACCCCAGCAACCGCGCGGACTCGTGCACCGCGTTGAGGATCTGCCCGCGCAGGCTCGTGCCCCCGGACGGCGGTTCCTGCAGGGAGAAGATGGTTCGGCGGATCTCGCGGATCGTGTGGTCGACCTCCTCCACGAACCCGCTGATCCGTTCGGAGAGCTGAGGCCGGGCGGTCATCCCGGTCAGTCCCTGCAACCCGAGCCCGAGCCCGAACAGCCGCTGGATGACCAGGTCGTGCAGGTCCCGCGCGATGCGATCCCGATCCTCGAGCACCGCCAGCCGTTCGGTGTCGCCCTGTGCCCTGGTGAACTCCAGCACCAGCGCGGCCTGGGCGGCGAAGGCCTCGATCAGCTCGGGGTCCTCGAAGCTGGGTCCGTCCTTCGGTCTCGCGAGGATCAGCACACCGATCGTGCGTTCGCCCACCGCCAGTGGCACGACCGCACACGGACCCGGCACCGTCGGCACGGTGCCCTCGGCGTGGCACTCGGCCTGGCCGGACTCGTAGACGCGGTAGCTCACCGAGCCTTCCTTCGGCACGCGCATGCCCTCGGCGTCGAAGGTGCCGCCATCGGCGACCTCGATGACCAGATCACCGTTGTGGTCGGGGAGCACCACTGCGCTGAAGTCGGCGTCGGCGGTCCTGCGTGCCGTTTTCGCGACCAGGTAGAGCGCGTCTCTGCCGTTCGTGCCCGTCAGGAGGTTGGTGGTCACCTCGGCGGCGGCGCGCAGCCAAGCCTCACGCTTGCGCGTCTGCTCATAGCGGTCCAAGTGCCCAACTGCCGATCCCGCGGCTGTCGCCAGTGCGGTGAGGGTGTCCCGGTCCTGGTCGGTGAACTGGTCCTTGCCCGCCAGGAAGAGATTGCCGAAGGTCTCGCCGTGGACCTTGACGGGCGCGCTGAGGAAGTCCGCTACGCCGATCGAGCGCGGGTCACCGGCCGTGATGTGCGTCTGGCCGTCGTGCTGCGTGAACTCGAGCAGCTCCTTGTGACCGTTGATCACAGCCAGCGCACCGTACGGGGCTCCGACCAGCTCACATGCCGACTCGACCACGTGGCGCAGGAGATCGGGGAGGGTGTCGTCTTCGGCGAACGACAGCACGACGTCCAGCACCCGCTGTTCCGTGCTCACGTTGCCGCCCACGGCTTCACCCCTTGGGGGGATAAAAGTGACACCGTACGAACGACCGAGAGTAACTCCCCAGAGTAGTCAAGGGGGAGACCATCACTGCAAACAGTGAAAATGAAGACTACTCAGAGTAGAGATTGGTCTCAATTGGTGGTCGGCGCGTGATGGGGACTGCGGTTGGTCACCGGCGCGCATGCGAGTGTGACGAGTGGGGTCGGCCGGGCGGGTGGGTCGGTTGCGCGACCGGGTTCGACGCGCGGGGTGGGCTTGTGTCCGCCGGGCGAGTGCGCCGGTGGGCTTGGGCTGACCGGGCGAGTGGGCTTGGACGCGTCGACTGGCCGTGTTCCACAGCTCCACGGGGTGCCTGGCGGGTGGCTCAGTGCAGGCCGACCGTGAAGCCCTCGTCGATCACGCCCCGGTAGATCTGCGGCGCGAACATCCGCAGCCCCTGGTCGATCGGCCCGATGAACCCCGCCGAGTCCCCCAGCGGCAGCCGGTACCCGTTCTGCACGCGGTGGAACTCCCACAGGGGCTCCATCGTCGGGTGCGCCGGGCGGAACTGCTGCGGGTCGCGCGGGTGCAGGTCGACGCGGACCAAAGTCCGGCGGACCAGTGCGTCGGCCAGTTGGACGGCGCGTTCCTGGGTTCGGGAGATCGAGATGGCGCCCAGCTCCTGCCAGCCGACGGCCCACGGCATGCCCTGCGGGTCGTCCAGGCGGATGCCCTGTTGCTCGATGATCAGTTTGCGCGGGCGGGAGATGGTCTTCCACTTCACGACGGCCATCACGCCGATGAAGGTGAAGGCGATGCCGATGATCGCCGCGATGCTGCCGCCGACGGGTTCGCCGTCCACGAAAGCGGTCACGGCGCCGACCAGGGCGAGGATGCCCAGCACGCCGGCGACCGAGCCGCCGATCAGCACTTTGCGGGTGTCGCTCTTGCCGAGGTCGATGACAACAGGTGGAGGCGCTCCCCAAGCGGTCATGGCCGCAGATTACCGCTGATCAGCTGCTCCGCGGCGGCGAACGGGTCCAGTTCACCCGCCACCACGCGCTTGGCCAGCTGGTCGACCGGGCCGAAGCGGGTGCGCACTCGTTCCACGGCGATCGCCTCGATTTCGGCGCCGGCGCGGCGCAGGCGGCGTTCGGTCAGTTCGCCGTGCTCGGCCATCCAGGCCTGATGTGAGGCGATGGCCTCTATTACGCGGTCCAGGCCTTCCATGCGGGCGGCCACGGTCTTCACCACCGGCACGCGCCACTGCGGGCCTTCGCGGTCGCGGCGACCCAGGGAGATCATGTACTTGAGGTCGCGCGCCGTCTGGTCGGCGCCGTCGCGGTCGGCCTTGTTGACCACGAAGACGTCCGCGATCTCCAGGATGCCGGCTTTGGCCGCCTGGATGCCGTCGCCCATGCCCGGGGCGAGCAGCACCAGGGTCGTGTCGGCCAGCGCCACGATCTCGACCTCGGACTGCCCCACGCCGACGGTTTCCACGAGGATCACGTCGAAGCCGGCGGCGTCCAGTACGCGCAACGCCTGCGGGGTGGCCCAGGACAGGCCGCCGAGGTGGCCGCGGGTGGCCATCGAGCGGATGAAGACGCCGGGGTCGGTCGCGTGGTCGCCCATCCGCACGCGGTCGCCGAGCAGCGCGCCGCCGGAGAACGGGCTGGACGGGTCGACGGCGATGACCGCCACGCGCTTGCCGTCCGCGCGGAAGGCACGCACCAACGCGTTGGTGGACGTCGACTTGCCGACACCGGGTGCGCCGGTCAGACCGATGACCTGAGCGTGGCCCGTGTGCGGAGCGAGGGCCGCCGCCACCAGAGGCAGCTGAGCACTCCCCTGCTCCACCAGGGAGATCAGCCTGGCGACCGCGCGCGGTTCGCCGTCACGCGCGCGGTCGACCAGTCCTGCTACGTCAACGACCTTGGCCACAGCCAAAGACACTAGGCCTTGGCAGGCACGCGGATGATCAGAGCGTCGCCCTGACCACCACCACCGCACAGGGCCGCCGCGCCCACGCCGCCGCCGCGTCGCTGCAGCTCGAGAGCGAGGTGCAGGGCGATGCGGGCGCCGGACATGCCGATCGGGTGGCCCAGCGCGATGGCGCCGCCGTTGACGTTGACCTTGTCCTCGGACACGCCGAGCTGACGGGCCGACACGATGCCGACCGCCGCGAACGCCTCGTTGATCTCGACCAGGTCGAGGTCGGCGGGCTCGATGCCCTCCTTGGCGCAGGCGGCCTTGATCGCGTTGGACGGCTGCTCGTGCAGCGAGGCGTCCGGACCGGCGACGACGCCGTGCGCGCCGATCTCCGCGATCCACTCCAGGCCCAGTTCCTCGGCCTTGGCCTTGCTCATCACGACGACGGCGGCCGCACCGTCGGAGATCTGCGACGCCGAACCCGCGGTGATGGTGCCGTCCGCGGCGAACGCGGGACGGAGCCTGCCCAGCGTCTCCGAGGTCGTGTCGCCACGAACACCCTCGTCGGTGCTGAACAGGATCGGGTCACCCTTGCGCTGCGGGATCGCGACCGGCGCGATCTCCTGCTCGAAGACGCCGTTCTGGGCGGCCTTCGCGGCGAGCTGGTGCGAACGCGCGGAGAACGCGTCCTGCTCCTCACGCGTGACGTCGTAACGGGCGTTGTACTTCTCCGTGGAGACGCCCATCGCGACCTGGTCGAACGCACAGAACAGGCCGTCGTGCGCCATGTGGTCCTGGAGCTGCACGTCGCCGTACTTGAACCCGCTGCGCGACTTCGGCAGCAGGTGCGGCGCCTGCGTCATCGACTCCTGGCCACCGGCCACGACGACGTCGAACTCACCGGCGCGGATCAACTGGTCAGCCAGCGCGATCGCGTCGATGCCGGACAGGCACACCTTGTTGATGGTCAGCGCGGGCACGCTCATCGGAATCCCCGCGGCGACCGCGGCCTGGCGGGCCGGGATCTGGCCGGCGCCCGCGGTGAGCACCTGACCCATGATCACGTACTGAACCTGCTCGGGAGCCACGCCCGCGCGTTCCAGTGCCGCCTTGATCGCGACGCCACCGAGCTGGGCGCCGGAGAAGTCCTTGAGCGATCCGAGCAGTCGACCCATCGGGGTGCGCGCCCCGGCGACGATGACGGAACCGGACACAGCTGCCTCCATGGAAGAGCGAACGGTCGTTAACTAGGCACCATACCCGCGGCTACTGGGCGGTAATCGTGTGAGCCCACGCACAGACGCACCTGCACCGATCAGGTAGTTACCCTTCCCTCCCATGAACGCAGACCTCGCTCGATTCGTGACCGCGATCGACCACGTGGGCATCGCCGTGCCCGATCTGGACGTGGCGATCGCGTTCTACCGCGACAACTTCGGTCTCGAGGTTGCACACGAAGAGGTGAACGAGGAGCAGGGCGTTCGCGAAGCCATGCTGCACGCGCCCGGCGACCACGAGGGCACCGCGATCCAGCTGCTGGCGCCGCTGAACGAGGACTCGACGATCGCCAAGTTCATCGGCCGCTCCGGCCCCGGCCTGCAGCAGCTCGCCTACCGGGTGTCCGATGTGGACGTCGCGGCGGACGCACTGCGGGACAAGGGCCTGCGCCTGCTCTACGACCAGGCGCGACGCGGCACGTCGAACAGCCGCGTCAACTTCGTGCACCCGAAGGACGCCGGCGGCGTGCTCATTGAGCTGGTCGAACCTGCGGCGGCGAAGCACTAGCCCGCTGCAGCGCACTGGCCACGAACGACAGCTCGCGATCGATCGGGTCCTCCTCGTCGCTGTGCCGCGCCACCGAGTGCCGGTAGCTCACGGCCAGCGCGAGGAGTGCCGCGGCCGCTTCGACGTCCTTGATCGCCACCGCCGCACCGCCCGCGGCGAGGATGACCTGCTTGATCTGCGCCGCGACGTTGTCGTAGCGCGCCTGCATCGCGTCGCGGACCGCTGAATGCGTATCCGCTTCACGCCACAGCAGGTGCGACAGCAGCGGTGAGGCGTTCAAACGCGCGTCGAGTGCCGCGACGAGCCTGCGCAACGACTCCGCGATGTCTCCCGCGACGACGACCCTGCGGTGGTCAACCGTGCTGTCCGGAAGCCGTGCGACCAGTGCGGCCAGCAGGTCCCGTTTGCGGTTGAAGTAGTAGTGCACCAGGCCTTTGGGCACGCCGGCGCGTTCGGCGATGCGCGAGGTCGGGGTGGCGTCGAAGCCCGAGTCGGCGAACAGCTCCTCGGCCGCGGCCAGGATGCGCTCCTTGGCCGAATCCTCCACGCGTTCCTCCCGCGAAACATGAGTGTGTGGGCCCAAGAACTCTCCTGGGCCCACAGGTTTTCCGACTGATCAGTGCGGCTGAGCCGCTGCCGAGTGTGCGGCGTTCGCGGCGGGCATTGCGAGCGCCCCCGCGGCCACGGTGAGCACACCACCGACCCAGGACGCCCACGAGGCCGCCGTCATGTCGGTGTAGCTCATCACCCACGGCGAGATGAACAGCAGTGCGCCGAGCACCATCTGCACGTACTCCCCGTAGATCATCGCGGGCATGGCGAGGTCGACGAGTCCGTCGATCGCGATGAGCGCGCCGAGCACGATCATCGTCCACATGGCCGCGTTCGAGGTGTCCACGACGAGCGGAGACAGCAGCACCAGCACGCCGATCGCTACCTCTGCCCAGTCCTGCCACCTGGTCCACGCCTTGGTCATCTCCACCACCTCCTCCTTCTCGGACCCCTTCGATGCTCCTCTTGGTTGGCCGCCCGGTCAACTCTTCTGAGTGGAATCCCTCACAAGCGGGATTCTGAATCGGTTACTACTGAGTAACCTCCGGCAACCTGCGACTATCCCTCACTTGGGAAGGAATGCCGCCGTGCAGAAGATCCTTGACGCGATCCTGGCCGATGAGCTGGACGCGATCGGTTCCTTGGACGTTCCGGAGAGCTATCGGGGCGTGACCGTGCACGCGGACGAGGCCGACATGTTCTCAGGCCTTGAGACGCGGGACAAAGACCCGCGCAAGTCGCTGCACGTCGACGAGGTCGCCACGCCCGAACTCGGTCCGGGCGAGGCGCTGGTCGCGGTCATGGCGTCCGCGATCAACTACAACACCGTGTGGACCTCGATCTTCGAGCCGGTGTCCACGTTCGGCTTCCTCAAGAAGCTGGGCGGCCGCCACAACCTGCCGTACCACGTCGTGGGATCGGACCTGGCCGGCGTCGTCGTGCGCACGGGTCCCGGCGTCACCGCGTGGAAGCCGGGCGACCGCGTCGTGGCGCACTGTCTGGACGTGCCGCTGGAGGCGCCCGACGGGCACAACGACACGATGCTCGACCCGCAGCAGCGGATCTGGGGCTTCGAGACGAACTTCGGTGGCCTCGCGGACCTGGCGCTGGTGAAGTCGAACCAGCTGATGCCGATGCCGAAGCACCTCACGTGGGAGGAAGCGGCGTCGCCGGGCCTGGTGAACTCCACCGCGTACCGGCAGCTGGTGTCCACCAACGGCGCCAACATGAAGCAGGGCGACACGGTCCTGATCTGGGGTGCGTCCGGCGGACTCGGTTCGTACGCCACGCAGTTCGCGTTGAACGGTGGCGCGACGCCGATTTGCGTCGTCTCCTCGCCGGAGAAGGCGGAGATCGTTCGTTCCATGGGTGCCGAACTGATCATCGACAGGTCCGCGGAGGGCTACAAGTTCTGGAAGGACGAGCACGAGCAGGACCCGCGCGAGTGGAAGCGGTTCGGTGCTCGGATCCGTGAACTCACCGGTGGCGAGGACCCGGACATCGTGTTCGAGCACCCCGGCCGTGAGACGTTCGGCGCTTCGGTGTTCGTGGCGCGCAAGGGCGGCAAGATCGTGACGTGCGCGTCGACCTCCGGGTACATGCACCAGTACGACAACCGCTACCTGTGGATGAACCTGAAGAGCATCATCTCCTCGCACTTCGCGAACTACCGCGAGGCGTGGGAGGCGAACCGCTTGGTCGCCAAGGGAAAGATCCACCCGACAGTGTCCAAGGTGTACTCAATGGACGAAACGGGCCAGGCCGCGCACGACGTGCACCGCAACGCGCACCAGGGCAAGGTCGGCGTGCTCTGCCTTGCCCCGGAAGAGGGTCTTGGTGTGCTGGATCACGAACTGCGCGCACAACACCTCACGGCCATCAACCGATTCCGGGGTGTGTGACCTTCTGGGGTTACCCGAACGGGTAGCGTGAGGGGCATGGGCCTCGCCGACGACCGTGACCTCGTCCCACTGGGATCCGGCTTCGACATCGTCAAGCGCGGTTATGACCGCGCCCAGGTCGAGGATCATCTCGAACGCCTCGACTCGGATCTGCGGCTGCTGGCCGCAGATCGCGATGCCGCCGTCTCCCAGACGTCCGATCTGGCGCGCCAGCTGGAAGCCGCTCGTTCGGAGATGTCCGAACTGCGCAACCAGGTCGAGCGCCTGTCGCTGCCGCCGACGACGCTGGAGGGGCTCTCCGAGCGCCTCCAGCGCATGCTGCGGCTGGCCCAGGACGAGGCCAACGAGATCAAGGCCCGTGCCGAAGCGGAGGGCGGGCACATCCGCGCCAAGGCGGAAGCCGACGCGGGTGTGCTGCGCCAGCGCTACGAAACGCTGATCGCGGAACTGGACGAGCGCCGCGCCGTGATGGAGGCCGAGCACAAGGGCGTCCTGGAAACCGCGCGCAACGAGGCCGAGAAGATCGTCTCCGAGGCCGAGGCCGCCGCCCGCAAGATCAACGACGAGTCCGAGCAGCGCCGCGTGACCGTCGAAGAGGACTTCGAGATCGCGATGGCCGCCCGCCGCTCCGAGGCCATGGCCACGCTGGCCACCCAGGAGGCGTCCTCCAAGGCCGAGGCAGACCGCCGCGTCCGCGAAGCCACCGAGGAAGCCGCTCGCGTGCGCGCCGCCATCGCCCAGGAACAGGCCACCTCGAAGGCCGACGCCGAACGCCGCGTGCGCGAAGCCACCGAAGAGGCCAACCGCCGCCGCCACGACTCGATCACCGAGGCCACCGCCCGCATCCAGGAAGCCACGGACGAGTCGAACCGCCGCGTCCGCGAGGCCACCGAGGAAGCCAACCGCCGCACCACCGCCGCCACGCAGCGCGTCGACCAGCTCCGCAACCTCCGCAACCGCCTCTCGCACCAGCTCCACAACGTGCGGACCGCGCTGCAGGAGGTCGTGCCGCTGCTCGACCCGGTGGAGGCGGAGAAGGAGCCGGCGGCGGGTCCCGCGGAGGACGGCTCGCAGGTCCCGGCCCAGCCCGCTCCGGCCCAGGCCGCGCCCGCCCAGTCCGCTCCGGCCCAGACGGCTCCGGCCCAGGCCGCGCCACAGGCTCAGGCGGCTCCGGCGCCTCAGGCTCCGGCGGCACCGCAGCAGGGTTCGGCGCAGTCCGCACCCCAGGCACCGGCGACGCAGGGTCCTGCCTCACCGAACAAGCCCGCCCAGACCCCTCAGGTCGACGGGCCGACCGCCAAGCTCACGCGTCCGAAGCCGGTCAAGAAGTACTGACCTCGTAGATCGCCGGCATCGGCATCGCCCGGCAGAACTCCCAGTCCGCCTGCCGCCCCGCCGCGATCAGCGCGCGCGACGCGAACGTTCCGTGCGAGCCCACCAGCACGGTCGCGTCGGGGTGCTCGTCAGCCATGCGCGCCAACGCTTTTCCCGCCCGCACAGTCAGCGCGTCAAGGCTTTCCCCAGACCCGTGCGCAAAGCCGGGATGAGCCCAGCTGTAGGCGTACAACGTCTCCCAGTCCGCACTCGGCAGCAGCCCCGACTCCCACTCCCGCAGCTCGGGCCACGTCGTCACGGCCAGCCCGAGCGCAGCGGCAGTCGGCGCAACGGTCTGCACCGCACGCAACTGCGGACTCGACAACACGGCCGCCGGCGAGAACCCCACGAGACGCGACACCAGCGCCTCCGCCGCCGCCAACCCGGCTGCGGTCAACGGCCGTTGGTCGTAGTCAGGCGAACCGAGCTGTGGCCGGACGGACTGTGCATGGCGCACTAATACGATTCGTGTAGGCACACCACTCATCATGGGGGAAGTGATGTTCGTGAGGTCGTTGGGCGACGGGGCCGAGCTGAGGCCGTTGGAACCGTGGCAGGCCGAGGAGTTCTTCGCGCACATGGAGCGCGGCAGGGAGTTCATCGGCACGCACATCGGGTTCGCGGACGCCGCGAAAGACCTCGAGGGCGCGCGGAGTCTGTTGCAGCGCTACGCCGACAACACCGCCAACGACACCGCGCGCATCTACGGGATCTGGCTCGACGACAAGCTGGTCGGCGGCGTCATCTTCCGCGAGATGAACATCCCGCAGGGGCGAGCGGAGGTCGGGTGCTGGCTCGAACCGGCCGCGACCGGCAGGGGGTTGATCACGCGGGCGGCGCGGATCCTGATCGACTGGGCGATTCGCGAGCGCGGCGTGCATCGGGTTGAGTGGATGGTGTCGTCGAAGAACACGCCCAGCATCGCGGTCGCGCGGCGGCTCGGGATGACCAAGGACGGGGTGCTGCGCTCGTACCACGTGCATCGCGGGGTTCGGCAGGATCTCGAGGTGTGGTCGTTGCTGGCACCGGAGTGGGAGAGCTGATGAACGATCTGGTGCTGTTGCACGCCTTTCCGCTCGACTCGCGGATGTGGGACGTGCCGGACGCGTTCACGCCCTCGTTGCGCGGCAGCGGAGAGCCGGATCTCGACACGGTCGCGTCCAGCGTGCTGGCCGAGCTCGACGCGCGCGGTCTCGATCAGGTCGTGCTCGGCGGTTGTTCGATGGGCGGCTACGTCGCGATGGCATTGCTCAGGCGTGCGCCGGAACGGGTGAAGGGCCTCGTTTTCGTCGACACCAAGCACAGCGCGGACGCACCTGAGGCCGTCGAAACGCGGCTGGCAATGGCTGAACGGGTGGAGAGCGAGGGCGTTGGCGAGTGGCTCGCGGACGCGATGCTGCCGAACCTGCTCGGCCCGAAAGCCTCCGACACCGCACGGGCGTTCGTGCGCACCATGATTCTGGACCAGCAAGCCGAGGACGTGGCGTGGTGGCAGCGCGCGATGGCGAAGCGGCCCGACTCCACCGAGGTGCTGGAGACGTTGGACGTACCGTCGCTCGTGCTCGTGGGCGAGCACGACAAGCTCACGCCCCCGGACGTGGCCGCGAAGCTCGCGGTCACGCTGCGACACGCGACGAGCGAACGCATCGAGGACGCGGGGCATCTGCCGCCGGTCGAGCAACCCGAGGAGTTCCGCGCGCGGCTTGAACGATGGCGCGCGCAGGTGGGGCTCTAGTGGCGTAAGTGCGCTAGGTCACCAACGGCGCGAGGTCGGGCTACGGCGGCCGCGCGAGTCCCAGCAGGCCTGGTGCCAGTGGCGGCGTTCCTCGATCGAGCCGGTGTCCTCGGCGGGCCAGGCGACGACGTGCGGTGTGCCGGGGCGGATCTCGTGGTCGCACCCGGGACACCGGTAGGTCTTCTGCGCCTGCGCACCGGAAATGGCGCGGACCAGGTAGTCGCCGTCCGGGCCCTGTTCGGTGCGCGCCCAGCCGACGCCGCCACCGACGGGTCGGGGATCTTCTGGCTTGGGGCTGTTACGACGTGGCACGATCAAACGGTAACCGCTCGTAGAATCAGGTCGTGCCGACCTATGAGTTCCGTTGCCGAACCTGTGACGACACCTTCGAGCTGCAGCGCCCGATGAGCGAGTCGTCCTCGCCCGCGAGCTGCCCCGACGGTCACCCGGACACGGTCAAGTTGCTGTCCATGGCCGGTATCGGCGGCACCCAGCAGCAGCCCGCGGGTGGTGGCGGCGGCGGTTGTTGCGGTGGAGGTTGCTGCGGCTAGCGCCGGATCCGGAACAGGTAGACCACGCTGGCGATGAGCAGCGCCGCGGCGAGGGGAACGTGCAGGGCCGTGAGGTGGAACACGCCGATGTACACCTGAGCAGTGATCAACGCCAGAAAGCCCGCCGCGTACCAGATGGGTTGAGGCGACCCGCCGCCCGGCCGCCACGCGAGAACCGCGACGACGACGTGGACGACCGTCACGACCCACAACGTGTACGAGCCCGCGCTGTGCAGGACGTGCCCGTACGGGAGCGTCATCATCAGCCCCGCGGTGACGGACTGGAGGAAGACGGCTGCGGTCTGCACCAGGACAGTGGCGTGCAGGAGCTTGAGGTTGGCGGGTTTCGCCGTGGTTTGCGTGGCCATGACAGTCCGACGACGCAGCGGCCGGAAATGTGAGGCGGGGGACCTTGGCTGATCCTGGTGTGCACGTGATCGTGAGCGAACAGCGGCAACTGCTGAACCTCGCCTACCGCCTGCTGGGTTCGCTGGCCGACGCCGAGGACGTGCTGCAGGAGACCTACGCGCGGTGGTACGCCCTGTCACCGGACCAGCGGGACGCCATCGAGTCGCCCGGAGCGTGGCTGACCAGGGTGGCCGGTCGCATCTGCCTGGACCTGCTGGGTTCGGCCAGGGCCAGGCGGGAGCGCTACGTCGGCGAGTGGATCCCGGAGCCGCTCCCTCACCGGGAGGAATGGGGCGGCGGGCTGGACCCGGCGGACCTCGTCACGCTGGACGAGTCGGTCACCATGGCGTTCCTGGTGGTGCTGGAGCAGATGACCCCGGCGGAACGGGTCAGCTTCGTGCTGCACGACGTCTACCGGTTCCCGTTCGCGGAGGTCGCGGACATCGTCGGCAGGAGCCCCGCCGCGTGCCGGCAACTGGCCACGTCCGCGCGGCGCCGGATTCGGGCATCGCAGCGCGACGAGATCCCGGCCGCGCGGCAGGCGGACGTGGTGCGAGATTTCAAGCAAGCGTGGGAAGCGCAGGACATCCAGGCCCTGATCGCCCTGCTGGACCCGGCGGCCGTCATGATCGCCGACGGCGGCGGCCAGGTCGGCACTGCGCTGAAGCCGGTGGAAGGCCGTGAGCAGATCGCCCGCTACCTCATCGGCATCGCGAAGCTGGCGCCGGATCTGAAGATCCTCGCCAGGACGGTCAACGGCACGCCGGGCCTGGTGGCGACCTACGACGGTGTCGCGGTGACGGTGGCGGCTTTCCAGGTGGAGGACGACCAGATCGCCAGGATCTGGGCGGTGCGGAACCCGGACAAGCTCAAGCCCTGGCGAACCGCGGGACAGGAGCAAGACCAGGACTAGGAGGTCTCGCGGTCGATCATCACTTCGGCGATCTTGCGGCCCTGGTCGCAGACGGTGCCGAACTTGCCAGACGAGTCGATGATGATGATTCCGAGCCCACCACCGTCGTAGGGCACGACCAGCACGCACGAGGGTTCGACGCCCTCTTCGCTGGAGCGGTCGAGGTAGCTGACCTTGTGGCCCTTGACGTCCCAGTCACCGGTGGTGCGCTCGATGGTGACCTGCCTGCCCTCGCGGAACCGCAGGGAGACGCCGACCTCGACGTTGTCGATCTTCGTCGTCCACCGGCACGACTGGTCGAACGTCGAGTCGTAGTTGATCTGGGTGGGCGGCGTCTCGGCCTTCGCGCCGGGATACGGCAGATCCGTCCACTTGAGCTTCGCGCACACGCCCTGCACCTCGCCGTCGATCGGCGCGGTCTCGGGGTCCGGCTCCTCGGAGGCGCTCGGATCCGTCGAGCTCTCCTGGCCGAACGGCGACTCGGCGTCGAGCGGTGACTGCGCGACCGGACTGCCCCCGACGGTCGTCCGGGCACAGCCGGAAGCCAGCACGAGGACAGCCAACAGGAGCACCAGTCGCCGCATGTCACCACCATGCCAGACGAGACATGGTGCCCCTGTTAGCGGCTCACCTCACGTCCGTCACGAGTAGTCGCGGAAGCCCTTGCCGGTCTTGCGGCCGAGGCGACCGGCCGTGACCAGGTGCTCCAGCAGCGGCGCCGGCGCGAAACCGGGCTCGCGGAACTCGTTGAAGAGCGTCCGCTGGATCGCCAGCGACACGTCCAGGCCCACGACGTCGAGCAGCGCGAACGGTCCCATCGGCAGACCACAGCCGACCTTCATCGCGTTGTCGATGTCGTCGGCCTCCGCGTAGTGGGCCTCCAGCATCTTCACCGCGTCGTTGAGGTACGGGAAGAGCAGCGCGTTGACGATGAAGCCGGCCACGTCGCCGCAGTGCACCGGGTGCTTGCCGAGGTCGAGGCAGATCTTGCGGGCCGTCGCGACCACGTCGGCGCCCGTGGAGATCGTCTCGACGATCTCGACCAGCTTCATGACCTGCGCGGGGTTGAAGAAGTGCAGGCCGACGACGTCAGCGGGCCTGCTCGTGGCCGCCGCGACCTCGATGACCGGCAGCGAGGACGTGGTCGTCGCGAGCACGGCGCCGGGCTTGCACACCTCGTCGAGCGCCGCGAAGACCTCCTTCTTGATCCCGATCTCCTCGGCCACCGCCTCGACCACCAGGTCGCAGTCCGCGAGCTCGACGAACTCGACGGCCGGCGTGATCCGCTGCAGCGTCGCGTCCCTGTCGGCTTCCGCGAGCCTGCCCTTGGACACCGCGCGGTCCAGCGACTTGCGCACCGCACCGATCGCCGTCTCGGCCTTCTCCAGGCTGCGAGCCCGCAGCACCACGTCGTACCCGCGCTTCGCGAAGACCTCCGCGATGCCGGTCGCCATGGTGCCGGTGCCGATGACGCCGACCCGCTGGACCTCCCTGGTCAGCACGTTGGTGTCCACTTCGGACGGTGTCTGCGCGTCCTCGACGACGACCGGCGAGTCCGGCCCGTCGTAGGTGTAGAAGCCGCGCCCGGTCTTCCGGCCCAGCAGGTTCGCCGTGATCATCTGCTTGAGCAGCGGCGCCGGGGCGTGCAGCCGGTTGCGCGACTGGTGGTACATCGTGTCGAGGATCTCGTACGCGGTGTCGAGACCGATGAGGTCCAACAGCGCCAACGGGCCCATCGGATAACCACAGCCGTACCGCATGGCCGCGTCGAGGTCCTCGCGCGTCGCGTACCGCGACTCCAGCATCTTGACCGCGTGGTTGAGGTACGGGAACAACAGCGCGTTCGCGATGAAGCCCGCCCGGTCGCCGATCACGACCGGCGACTTGCCCAGCCGCTCGACGAACGCCACCACGTCGGTGATCACGTCCGGCTCCGTGACGACCGTGCGCACGACCTCGACCAGCTTCAACACCTGCGTGGGGTTGAAGAAGTGCAGACCGACGACCTTGCCCGGCCGCCTGGTGACCACACCGATCTCGGTGATCGACAGCGACGACGTGTTCGACGCGATGATCGCCTCGGGCTCGAGGATCTGGTCCAGCTCCTTGAGGATCCGCACCTTCAGCTCGAGGCTCTCCGGCACCGCCTCGATGACCAGATCGCACCCGGCGAGGCTCTGCAGCTCAAGGCTGGTCTCGACCCTGCCGTGCAGCGCAGCGTTCTCTTCCTCGGTCAACTTCTCACGCCGGACGGCCCGCTTCGTGGAGTGCTCGAGGTGCCCGAGGCCACGCTCGACACCGGCGGCGTCGACTTCCACCACCTTCACCGCGAGCCCGGTGCGCGCGAGTACCTCCACGATGCCCGCGCCCATGGTTCCGAAGCCGACGACTCCGACGGTGTTGATTTCGCGCGCCACTGCAGACCTCCCATGCGGGGTAAAGCGTGGGCTACCAAGGAGTAACTTGCGGGCGACTATGCCACTCCCAACACAAACGGGCGCCGTGAGCTTCGCCATCAGGATCGAAACAGTTATCGGTCTAGCAAACGCCTAGACCCGGCGTTCTGCCTGATGAACCCATGTGGGGCAACGCGAAGTTGCGCCATCCGGGGTGGGGCCGCGGTCTTCGGGGCGCGAGAGGGCGGCGCGGGTTGCGCTCGGCTCGGGTGTTGGGGGCAGTGGGGCGGCACGGGCGACCGCACACGCGGTACCTGGGTACGGACGCGTATAGGTGGCGCGGGATGCGCCGCACGTCTGATCCTGCGGCCTCAGGGGAACCCGAGGGCCGCCCCTCGCGCAGCACACCCCACCGAAGAGTCTCGCCTCGCTGAACAACCCCGCGTTGCGTCCGCAGCCCCTCGCCTTCCAACGCCAGGCAGCGCTCAGTCGTCGAACCCCCTCTCCGCCAGCTCCTCGATCCGCCGCACCGCCTCCCTGGCGTCCTTCCCCGTCGCCATCACGGTGATCGACTTCCCGCCAGGTGCGCTGAGCCCCATCAACGCCAGCACGCTCGCCGCGCTGGCTTCCTCGTCGCCGTACCGGACGACGACATCGGCGTCGAGCTCGGCCACGGTCCGCGCCAGCAACGCAGCCGGGCGCGCGTGCAGCCCGACCTCGTTGGTCAGCAACACTTCCGCCGACACCGCGTCCGGCACGAGGTGCAGGGCGGGCCGGGTCGGCGCGGCCACCGGGGCCTCGCCCGAGGCTCCCTCGGCGGCGGTGGCGACGTCGGCGAGCGAGGCACCTCCTTGTGCAGCAACGGCGGCAGCTACCGCGCCTTCCACCAAAGGTGCGTCGACCACGGAGTAGCGGGACGGGTCGTCGGCGGACTCCACGGCCATCTCGGCGGTCATCTTGGCGCTGCCCAGGTCGTAGAGGACCACGACGCCCGCGCCGGAGTCGGCGTCCGCCAGGGCTTCGACCACGGAGGCGTAGTCGGTGCCGAGGGTGCCCTCCTCCGTGCCGCCGACGGGCAGCACGGAGACGTCGGGCGCCATCTGGCCGGCGAGTTCGGCCACGCCGTTGGCCAGCATGTCGCTGTGGGAGACGACTACCAGCCCTACGCGGCCGGTGTCCGAGGCCGCCGTCATGCCTTGGCCGCCGCGTCCGCGAAGGCCCGCAGCAACAGGGCGGTCGAGCGTGATCCCGGATCCAGGTGGCCGGCGCTGCGCTCACCCAGGTAGGACGCGCGGCCCTTGCGCGCGACCATCGGCACCGTTGACTCGGCGCCTTCCTCCGCGGCATCGGCGGCGGCGGACAGCACTGCGGCCACTGAGCCGTTCACCGAGGCAGCTGCTGTCACGGCGGGGGTCAGGGCGTCCACCATCGTCTTGTCGCCCACCACGGCCTTGCCGCGCGCCACCACGCCGTCCAGGGCCGCCTGCAGAGCGCGTGCCACCGCGTCGCAGTCCAGCTCCTCCAGGTCGCCGACCGCGGCCGACGCGCGCAGGAAAGCCGTGCCGTACAACGGGCCCGCGGCGCCGCCCACGGTGGAGATCAGGGTGGTGGCCACCAGCTTGAGCACTTTGCCCGGGGTGGCCGGCTCCTCGGTGTCCAGCCGGGACAGCAGGGCGGTGAAGCCGCGCCGCATGTTCTCGCCGTGGTCGGCGTCGCCGATCGCCTGGTCGAGGCGCACCAGTTCGTCGCGGTGCTCCTGCACCACGAGAGCGGCCGCCCGCAACGCCGCGACGACGTCGGATGCCGTGCACCCCACCTCAGACTCCCCACCGGAGTGCGGCCGTGTGCACCGGCGCGTCCCACAGGGAGATCATCTCGTCGTCCAGCCGAAGCAGCGTGAGACTCATGCCCTGCATCTCCAGACTGGTGATGTACGGGCCGACGAGCCTGCGTTCCACCGTGATCCCCCGATCAGCCAACAGCTGTTCCGCGATGCCGTGCGCCAAGTACAACTCGATCAACGGAGTTCCGCCCATCGAGTTCGTGAACAGCAGCACCCGGTCGCCCGACGCGAACGGCAGGTCTTCCAGGATCGGGTCGAGCAACGCCGACACCATCTCGGACGCGGACCCGACCGGCACGCGGTGACGGCCCGGCTCGCCGTGGATGCCGATGCCGATCTCCATCTCGTCGTCCGCCAGGTCGAACGACGACGAGCCCACGTGCGGCACCGTGCACGAGGTCAGGGCGAGCC
Source organism: Lentzea sp. NPDC054927 (assembly GCF_053610285.1). NCBI lineage: Bacteria > Bacillati > Actinomycetota > Actinomycetes > Pseudonocardiales > Pseudonocardiaceae > Lentzea > Lentzea sp. NPDC054927. Next base: position 59,804 of record NZ_JBSGXZ010000032.1, on the reverse strand, counting down.
CCATCGACCGCACCGACGAGATCACCCGCTGGGACAACGCCTCGCAGGACGCGAGATCGTCGCCGCGCTCCGCCGCCGCGCCCACGATCTTCTCCAGCAGCACCGTGCCGCCGACACCGCGCCGCCCCGCCGTGTACAGCGAGTCCTTCACCGCCACGTCGTCGTCGATCACGACGCTGCGCACCTCGGACTCCGCGAGCTCGGCGGCCATCTCGAAGTTCAGCACGTCGCCGGTGTAGTTCTTCACGATCAGCAACGCGCCCGCGCCACCGTCCGTCCGTGCGACCGCGTCCACGACCTGGTCCGACGTCGGCGACGTGAAGACCGGGCCGGGGCAGGCCGCGTCGAGCATGCCGCGCCCGACGAACCCGCCGTGCAACGGTTCGTGGCCCGATCCGCCTCCCGAGATGATCGCGACCTTGCCCTGCACCGGGGCGTCCGCGCGCACGACGACCGCTGGGTCGTAGTGCACGGTCAGCAGATCGGCATGGGCAGCCTGCATGCCCCGCAGCGCGTCCTGCACCACGGTTTCCGGATCGTTGATGATCTTCTTCATCGAACTGCCCTCCCGATCGGCGGTGACCGTGTTCCTTCTTACTCCGGGGGTCTGACACTCGGAACGGGCAAACGACCCCGGTACCGTTAGGCCGCCCTAACAACCGCTGGTCAAAATCACGTTCCGTAGTGGAGGAACAACGTCGTGTCGAAGAGAGCAGCGCTGCTCGTCGCAGTCGCCCTGACCCTGACCGCATGCTCGAGCACGCCGGACAAACCGACCGTCGCTCAGGGCGGCGAGGACTTCGGCAAGGCCTACGAACTGAGCAACGGGTTCGGCACGACGCAGAAGCCCGGCGAGTTCCCCCGCACCATCAAGCACGCGATGGGTGAGACCAAGCTCGAGAAGAAGCCCGAACGGGTGATCGTGCTCGACACCGGCGAACTCGACAACGTCGTCGCGCTCGGCATCAAGCCCGTCGGCATCGCGTACACCGACGGCTCGCCCACGATGCCCACCTACATCGGCGACAAGGGCGGCACGCCGGAGAACGTCGGCACGACCAACAACCTCAACCTCGAGGCCATCACCAAGCTCAACCCGGACCTGATCCTGGGTTCGCAGCTGCGCGCGGAAGCCCTCTACCCGAAGCTCGCGGCGATCGCCCCCACCGTCTTCTCGGTGCGCCCCGGCTACGTGTGGAAGGAGAACTTCCTCCTCAACGCCGCCGCGCTCGACCGCCAGGCCGACGCCGCGAAGATGCTCGAGGACTACACGAAGAAGGCCACCGAGACCGGTGACGCCATCGAGAAGAAGCTCGGCGTGCGCCCGACCGTGACGGCACTGCGCTTCATGCCGGGCCGCATCCGCCTGTACGCCAAGAAGTCCTTCATCGGCACGATCCTGATCGACGCCAAGATCGGGCAGCCCACACCGTCCCAGGTGGACGACCTGGCCGCCGAGGTGAGCGCGGAGCAGATCGGCAAGGCCGACGGCGACTTCATCCTCTACTCCACCTACGGCGACCCGGCCAAGACCGCGACGGCCTCGGTGGTCGGCGGTCCGCTGTGGACCGGTCTGAACGCCGTCAAGGCCGGCAAGGCCAAGCCGGTGCTCGACGAGACCTACTTCCTCGGCCTCGGCGTGCTCGCCGCGAACGTGGTCCTGGACGACATGAAGAAGCAGCTCGGCGCGTAAGACCCCCGGCCGCGCGGGTGCTCAGCGTCCGAAGAGCATCCGCGCGAGCCGCAGCATCTGCTTGCCCGCCATGGAAGACCGGTCGAACGTCGCCATGTTGATCAGCGACGCGAACTTCAGCTTCGTCACGGCCTTGGCGTAGGCGAACTCGCGCAGCCCGTCGTCGCCGTGGATGCGCCCGAAACCGGAGTCACCGACGCCACCGAACGGCAGCCCCGGAATCGCCGCGTAGGTCAGCACCGAGTTGATCGACACCATGCCGACCCGCAGTTCCGCCGCCAGTTCCTCACCGCGCGACTTCGAGAACACGGCGGCACCCAGTCCGTACTTCGACTGGTTCGCCAGCCGCACGCCCTCCAGCGCGTTCGGCACGCGCTTGATCACCACGGTCGGCCCGAAGGTCTCCTCGGTGACGGCCAGCGAGTCCTCCGGCACGTCCGTCAGCACGACCGGCTCGACGTACGGCGGCCTGATCGAGTCCGGGCCGCCCACCAGCGCCTTGCCACCGCGGTCCAGCGCGTCCTGCACGTGCTCGCGGATGATCTCCACCTGCGACGGCATCGTGATCGGCCCGAGGTTCGCGTTCGGCTCGCCGCCCGGCTTGAGCTTCTTCGCCCGCTTCACCGCGATCTCGATGAACTCGTCGGCGACGTCCTCGGCCACGTAGATCCGCTCCACGCCCGCGCACGTCTGGCCGGCGTTCGACACCGCGCCCCAGATCGCGGCCTCGGCGGCGGCGGTCAGGTCGGCGTCCGAGTCGACGATCAACGCGTCCTTGCCACCGCACTCGACCAGCACCGGCGTCAGCGTCGTCGCACACGCGGCCATGACCTTCTTGCCGGTCCGCGTGGAGCCCGTGAACGCGATCTTGTCGACACCCGAGGCGCACAACGCGGCGCCCGTCTCGCCGAAGCCCGTGACCACCTGGAAGACCGGGTACTCCGGTACGGCCTCGGCGAAGGCGGACGCGAGGAACGTGCCCACGCCCGGCGTGAACTCCGACGGCTTGAACACCACGGCGTTGCCGGCGGCCAGCGCGTAGGAGATCGATCCCATCGGAGTGTGCGCCGGGTAGTTCCACGGCCCGATGACGCCGATGACGCCCAATGGCCGGTACTCGAGCGTCGCGCCGTGGTTGATCATCAGCATGCCCGAGGACACCCGCCGCTTGCCCAGCACGCGCCCGGCCTGCCGGGCTGCCCAGTGCAGGTGGTCCATGACCAGCGCGATCTCCACGCGGGAGTCGTCGGCGGGTTTGCCGGTCTCCGCGCTGATCAGCGTGATGAACTCGTCGGCGCGCTTCGACAGGACCCTGCGCCACGCGTCGAGCTTGGTCTTGCGTCCTTCGAAACCGAGACCCGCCCACCACGCCGCGGCTTCCCGCGCCGAGGACACCGCGTCCTCGACCTCGGCCGCCGTGTGGATCGGGTGATGGGCGACGACCTCGCCCGTGCGCGGGTCCAGTGATGCGAACCGCCGCTGCTCGCCATCGGCCGACAGCGCGCTGTCCGAAGCGGTCTGCGTCATGAGGGCCCTCCAGGTACTCGCCAGTAACCTCGACACTAACGCGTACTTCTACAACTTTCAGCCCCCGCCTGGCCTCGTCACGTTCCAGGCCAGGTCACCGTCACGCGGCAGGGAGGCTGGGGAGAACAGCCTTGCCGAACGTCTGGACCGCCGCACAGCGGTCCAGCTCCTTGTCCTTCGAAGCTCCCAGCTGGAACTCCACGATCTCACCGGCGTCGCTCGCGTCCTTGGTGCGGACGACCACCAGCTCACAGGTCGGGAACGGCCCGTCCTTGAGCGCCTGGTAGCCCTTGAGCCCGTTGCCGAGGTCGACCTCGACGGACTTGGAGTCGAACTTGCCGTCCTTCGGGATGCGCGCCGTCTTGAACTCGATCTGCATCTGCGCGTTCTGCCCCGACCACGAACACTGGTGCAGACCGAACGCGAGCTGCCGCGGCGAGGCACCGAGCACCGGCGCGAGCGTCGCCTTCTCGACGATCGTGCACGGGTCGACCTCGACCGGCGATCCCTTCGGCGGACTGTACTTCTGCGGGTTGCCCCTGAGCTTGCGCACCGCACCCTCGAGCACCTTGCGCGCCGGCTCGCACGCCTCGCCGCCGTCACTGCCGGTGCCCACCGAGACCCGAGCGGCCTGCGCCGGGTTCTCCTGCGTCACCACCGCGACGGCGCACGAGTTGGTCAGCTTCTGCTCGCTGCTCTTCAGTCCCGCGAGCTGCTTGGTCGCGTTCTTCACCTCGGTGGACGTCATCGAGTAACCGATGTCCATCGTGATGTTGAGCGTCTTGCCGGCCTTGTTCTTCATGTAGTTCGAGCAGCGCGTGTAGCTGCTGCTGGAGTACTTCGACGGCGTGCCGACCGTCTGCAGCACGTCCTTCTCGATCAACGCGCACGGGTTGACCAGCCGCAACCGCTCCGAGGCGAACGCGGGGTCGACCGGCTTGTTCGGCTGCGCGGACGACTTGGTCGACGGCTCGGTCGAGGTCGCGTCGGCGCCCGCCTGCACGGTGCGGCGCGGCGAGTTGGTCTTCGCCAGACCCGGACCGGTGGCGCAACCGGCCATCAGCAACGCAGCGGCGGCGACCACGGCGGCGGCACGAAAACGAGGCACGACGTGCACGGTAGCGACCTTTGCGTGCGTTCGTGGGCGGTACCCCGAGTTACCCCGTGGCACATGTCACCCAGCGCTACGGGAACGATTCAGAAGATCAACGCGCTGAACCAGGTGAAGACCCCGACAGAAGGAGAGACGTGCGAAACCGAATTCGCCGCGCATTCAACTGGCTCGACGCGTGGACGATCGAGGCCTTCAACCCTGTTTACCCTGGTCGTCCCCAGTCATAGCTCCTTGAGCGGCTGCTTGTCCGTGTCCGCGAACTGAGGCCGCAGCGTCGCCCAGGCGGCGAACACCGCCGCCAGCACCACCATGGCGATGCCGGCCCACAGGTTGATGTTGACCCCTTCGGCCTTCTTCAGGTCGTCGTCGGACGTGAAACCGAGACCGATGACGACCAGTACAACGCCGTACAGGCCGAAGAGGAAAGCGATGATCAATCGCAGGTCGAACAACCTCACAGCGGCCTCCCTCAGCCGAACAAGAAGTAGAGAACGGTCGTCAGCGCCAGCACTCCGCCGCCGAGCAGGGCGGGCGAGCGGTACCAGCCCGCGTCCTCGCCGGTGGTGGAGTGCGACCTGTCCTTCTTGGGCGTCAGGCTGTAGACCAGCCCGACCAGCTCGCTGTCCGGCTTCGGCCGCGTGACCAGGCTGACCGCGACGCTCACGACGACGTCGACCACGAACGCGAGACCCGCGCCGAGGAAGCTCGCACCCTGACCCGGCAGCTCCAGCAGCTTGATGCCGAACGACGGCTCCGAGATCGCGTAGATGAACATCGCGGTGAACGTGCCCGCGAGCAGACCCACCCAACCGGCGGTGGGCGTCATCCGCTTCCAGAACATGCCGACGATGAACGTCGCGAACAGCGGTGCGTTGAAGAACGAGAACAGGGCCTGGATGTAGTCCATGATGTTGGACCCGCCGAGCGCCGCCGCGATGAACGCCGTGCCGATCGCGAGCACACACGCACCCACGGTCGCGAGACGGCCGATGCGCAGGTAGTACTCGTCCGGCCGGTCCTTCTTGATGTAGTCCTGCCACAGGTCGTACGTGAAGACGGTGTTGAACGAGCTGACGTTCGCCGCGACACCGGCCATGAAGCTCGCCAGCAGACCCGTGATCGCGATGCCGAGGATGCCGTTGGGCAACAGATCGCGCATCAACAGCGGCAGCACGTCGTTGTAGGCCACGCCACCGCTCGTGTCGCCGGCCTTGAGCTGCGCCATCTCCGGCACGATCACCGCGGCGATGATGCCCGGGATGATGATGATCGCCGGGATGAGCGCCTTCGGGTACGCGCCGATGATCGGCGTGCGCTTGGCCGCGGACATCGACTTGGCGCTCATCGCGCGCTGCACCTCGGCGAAGTTCGTCGTCCAGTACCCGAACGACAACACGAAGCCAAGACCGAACACCAATCCGATGACACTCCACACCGGGTTGTTGATGCCGGTGAGTTCTGTCGCGGGCCACGCGGACAGCTGCTCGGGGTCGCTGATCTTCTCGACGATGCCCTGCCAGCCACCGACCTTGATCAGGCCGACGATCGTCAGCGGCGCCAGCGCGGCCACGATGACGAAGAACTGCAGCACCTCGTTGTAGATGGCGGCGGACAGGCCGCCGAGCGTCGTGTACGCCAGCACCACCAGTGCCGCGACCACGATCGACACCGGCAACGGCCACCCGAGCAGCGCGTCGATGATCACCGCGAGCGCGAACAGGTTGATGCCCGCGATCAGGATCTGCGCGACGGCGAAGCTGATGGCGTTGACCAGGTGAGCGGGTTTGCCGAACCGGCGGCGCATGAACTCGGGAACGCTGCGCACTTTCGAGCCGTAGTAGAACGGCATCATCACCAGACCGAGGAACACCATCGCGGGGATGGCGCCGATCCAGTAGTAGTGCACGGTCGCCATGCCGTACTGCGCGCCGTTGGCCGTCATGCCCATCAGCTCGAGCGCACCGAGGTTCGCCGAGATGAACGCGAGTCCGGTGACCCACGCCGGCAACGACCGCCCGGACAGCAGGAAGTCGAGGCTGGTGGAGACGGATCGTCGCGCCATCACGCCGATGCCGAGCACCACCACGAAGTAGATGACGAGCAACGCGTAGTCGATCGGTCCCGCGTCCAGCCGCAGGTCCGCCTCGGCCAACACCGACACCGCCCACCTCCAAGACTTTCAACAAAGTCGAACATCATCGACCAGGAGAGGACAGTACTCCAGGTGCGCGAGTTCTTACCCCGTGTGGATGATCACCAAACCACGACCTGATCTAGGGCGCTCACTGAAGTCCGGACGTGCGAAAACCGGGGTGCGGACGGAGGTTCGTTCACCGAGACTCGCGGCATGACCGGGTTCGACTCGCGCGCCGCAGCGCACGAAACATCAGGCCCGGATCACTCGCTCACAGCGGCGATCCAGGCCATCGGCATGTTCGGCAGCGGTTGATCAGAACAGGCGGAACTCGTCCGGCTCGATCCCGCGCAACGCGTCGTAGTCCAGCACCACGCACCGGATCCCGCGGTCCTCGGCCAGTACCCGCGCCTGCGGCTTGATCTGCTGCGCCGCGAACACGCCCCGCACCGGTGCCAGCAGCGGGTCGCGGTTGAGCAGCTCCAGGTATCGGGTCAGCTGCTCGACGCCGTCGATCTCGCCGCGGCGCTTGATCTCCACGGCGACCGACTTGCCGGAGGAGTCGCGGCACATCAGGTCGACCGGGCCGATCGGGGTCGGGAACTCGCGGCGCACCAGGGACCAGCCGTCGCCGAGGGTGGTGACGTGCTCGGCGAGCAGCTTCTGCAGGTCGGCTTCCACGCCGTCCTTCTGCAGGCCGGGCTCCGGGCCGAGCTCGTGCTTGGAGTCGTGCATGACCTCTTCGAGGGTGATGATCAGCTTCTCCCCCGCCTTGTTCTGCACGGTCCAGATGTCCGGGTCCTCGATCAGCCAGCAGGGCGGGCTCATCCAGTTCAGCGGCTTGTAGGCGCGGTCGTCGGAGTGGATCGACACCGAGCCGTCGGCCTTGATCAGCAGCAGGCGCTGAGCCATGGGCAGATGGGCGGTGAGTCGGCCTACGTAGTCGACCTGGCAGCGAGCGATGACGAGACGCACCGCGACAGGCTACGGGGTGTGTCCAGAATCGGGACGTTAGGTACGGTCCGTGCCGTGGAAAGCCTCGGCACCCGTCAGGTGTACGCAAACCCGTGGATGACCGTTCGCGAAGACCCGATCCGCCGCGCGGACGGTACTGACGGCATCTACGGCGTGGTGGACAAGCCCGACTACGCACTGGTCATCCCGCTCGACGGCGAGCGCATTCGCCTCGTCGAGCAGTTCCGCTACCCGCTCGGGCTGCGCCGCTGGGAGTTCCCCCAGGGCACCGCGCCCGACCGCGCCGACTCCGATCCGCTGGAGCTGGCCGGCCGCGAGCTCCGCGAGGAGACGGGGTTGCGCGCCGGCAAGATGATCGAGCTCGGACTGCTCGACGTCGCGCCGGGCATGACGTCGCAACGCGGCCGCGTGTTCCTCGCCACCCAGCTCACCGAAGGGTTCCACGAGCGGGAGCTGGAGGAGCAGGACATGCGCTCGGCGTGGTTCCCGCGCGCGGAGTTCGAGGCGATGATCGCGAAGGGCGAGATCACCGACGCCCAGTCGATCGCCGCCTACACGCTTCTGCTGCTGCACGAGCACTCCCAGCCTTAAATTCTGGCGGCCCTAGTTCTGGCAACCCTGAAACGCCGACCGGTAGGCGTTGGGTGAGGTCCCGGCGATCCGCTTGAACCTGTCGCGGAACGCCGTGGCCGAACCGAACCCGACCCTGCTCGCGATCAGCTCCACCGAGTCCTTGGTCGTCTCCAAAAGGTGCTGCGCCTGGCGCACCCGCGCCCGGTGCAGCCACTGCAACGGCGTCGTCCCGGTCTGCTCGCGGAACCGCCGGTTCAACGTCCGCGTGCTCATCCCCGCCTGCCGCGCCAGGTCCTCCAACGTGAGATCGCGCGCGGCGTTGGCCTCCATCCACCGCAGCACCGGTTCGAGCTCCGCACCCTGAGGCGCCACCGGCGGCGTCACGATGAACTGCGCCTGCCCGCCTTCTCGCTCCAACGGCATCACGGCCAACCGCGCCGCATCGGCCGCCACCGCCGACCCGTGATCGCGCCGGATCATGTGCAGGCACAGGTCAAGGCCCGCCGCGGCGCCCGCGGACGTGAGGAACTGCCCGTTGTCGACGTAAAGCACGTCCGGGTCGACCTCGACCGCAGGGAACCTCGCGGCCAGTTCCTCCGCCGCCAGCCAGTGCGTGGTGACCCGGAGCCCGTCCAGCAACCCGGTGGCCGCGAACACGAAGGCGCCCGAGCAGATCGACGCGATTCGCGTGCCCCTCGCCGCGGCCTGCCGCAGCGCCCCGATCACCTGCTTCGGGATGACCAGGTCCGGATCGTGGCCGGGCAGCACAATTGTGTCCACTTCGGACAACAACTCCAAGCCGTGCGGCACTTTCAGTTCGAACAGCTCGGCCTTGACCGTCCTCTTCGGACCGCAGACCCGGACCCGGTACCGCCCGGTCCAGTTGAACCCGTCGACCGCCACGGCGAAGTCGAACGGGACCACGCTGTCCATCGCTACTACGGCAACCTCGTGCACGTCAACCACCATAGCTGGCGAGAATCCGTTGGAACATGGCATTCCAGCCAGTTCTGCGAGCACCGGAACCCTTCTACCGTCGTGATCACCGACGAAGGAGTCAGCGCAGTGAAAGCTCAAGTGGTGTTGTTCGACGGCTTCGACCCGTTGGACGTGATCGGCCCCTACGAAACGCTGGCCGCGGGCGGCATCCGGGCCGAACTGGTGACGGTCGAGGGAGCCCGCGAGGTCCCCGCGGGCCTGAACCTGTTGTCCCTCACCGCGACCGGCCGGCTGACCGCGAAAGAAGCAGACCTGGTCATCATCCCCGGAGCGGCGGCGCTCGACGACACCACGACGCTGGCCCTGCTCAACGCGGCTGCCGCCACCGTCGGCCCCGCGGTGAAGGACGCCACCGCGCTCATCGCGACCGTGTGCGGCGGATCGCTGGTGCTGGCCATGGCCGGCCTGATCAAGGGCCGCAACGCCACCACCAACCACCTCGGCCTGCACGCGCTGGAATCCATGGGCGTCAACGCCGTCCGCGCCCGCGTCGTCGACGACGGCGACCTGGTCACCGCCGCCGGTGTCACCTCGGGTGTCGATCTGGGCCTCTACCTGGTCGAACGCGAGATCGGCGCCCAGCAGGCACTCGAAGTGGAAACCCTCTTCTCGCACGAGCGCCGCGGCACCGTCTGGAGGGCGGCGTGAGCAAGCTGTTCCTCTCGCTGCACGTCCTGGCCGCGATCATCGCGATCGGCCCGGTGACGGTCGCCGCCAGCATGTTCCCGAAAGCGGTCCGGGACAACGGCAACCCCGAACTGCTGCACCGGATCTGCCGCGTCTACGCCCTGATCGGCATCTCGGTGCCGGTCTTCGGGTTCGCGACGGCCGGCGTGATGGGCGTGACCGGCCACCCGTGGGTGATCGTGTCGATCGCGCTCACCACCGCCGCCGCGTTCGTGCTGGCTCTCAAAATCCTGCCAGGCCAAGAGAAGGCCATCAAAACCAAGGACATCAAGCACCTCGCCATGTACACCGGTGTCTTCAACCTGTTGTGGGCGACGGTGACGGTGTTGATGATCCTCCGGCCCGGCTCGACCACCGGCGCCTGAGCGCTTAGCGCTGGGACACCGGCCGCACCACGATCTCGTTCACGTCGACCTCCGCCGGCTGCGAGATCGCGTAGGCGATGGCGTCACCGATGGCGGACGCCGGCAGCGCGAGCTTGCGGAAGTCCTCCATCAACGAGGCCGCGAAGTCCTCGGTGATGGTGTCCGCCAGCTCGGACTCCGTGACACCGGGCGAGATCACGGTGACGCGCAGGTCGTCGCGCTCCTGGCGCAGCCCCTCGGACAGCGCCCACACCGCGTACTTGGTCGCGCAGTACACGGCGGCGGTCGGCATCACCATGTGCGCACCGATCGAGGCGACGTTCACGACGTGCCCGCCGCCCGTGAAACGCGGCAGCACGGCGGCGATGCCGTTCAGCACGCCCTTGATGTTCACGTCCACCATGCGGTCCCACTCGTCGACCTTCAGCGAGTCCATGAGGGACAACGGCATCACGCCCGCGTTGTTCACGAGCACGTCGACCCGGCCGTACCGCTCCACGGCCGCGTCCACAAAGGACTGGAACGACTCGCGGGAGGTCACGTCCAACGGCGCGTAGGCGCCACCGATCTCGTCGGCCAGCGCCGCCAGCCGGTCCTCCCGCCGTGCCCCCAGGAACACCTGGTGCCCGGCCTTGGCCAGGACGCGGGCCGTCGCCTCGCCGATGCCGCTGGAAGCTCCGCTGATCACCACAACTTTTTCGCTCATGGCACCAACGATCGGCCCGCGACACGGCCCCTACCAGGACACCTTCTCCCTAGGTGTGGCACACCCAGGCAGAAAACCAAGCCGCGTAATAACCTCGGAACCGTGCTAGGCGAGTTCCTGAAAGCCCACCGCGCCCGCGTCAACCCCCAGGACGCGGGCCTGCCGAGCCACACCCAGCGCAAGGTCAAGGGCCTGCGCAGGGAAGAGGTCGCGGTGCTGGCCGGCGTGAGCGCGGACTACTACGCCCGCCTCGAACAGGGCCGTGAGACCAACCCGTCGGCGCAGGTCCTCGACGCCCTGAGCCGCGCGCTCCAGCTCGACACCGACGCGCGGGCGCACCTGCACCGCCTCGCCGGAGTCGTCGCGGACGAAGGTCATTCGACCGACAAGGTCAGCCCGGAACTGATGCGGCTCATCGGCGGCATGCACGACATGCCCGCGTTCGTGATGAACTCGCTGCTCGACATCCTCGCGGTGAACCCGCTGGCCGAGGCTCTCTACGAGCCGTTCACGCCCGCCGACAACGCCGCCAGGATGACGTTCCTCGACCCCGCCGCCGCGAGTTTCTACCCGCGCTGGAACTGGGTCGCGCAGAGCACCGTCGGACACCTGCGCCAGACCGCCGACCCGAAGTCACCGCGCCTGCGGCAGATGGTGGAGGCGCTCAGCGAGAGCTCGACGTTCCGCGAGCTCTGGGACCAGCACGAGGTGCGCGGGAAGACCCAGGACGCCAAGGAGTTCGTGCACCCGGCCGTCGGCGCGCTGAAGCTGAACTACCACTCGTTCGACGTCCGCGAGGCGCCCGGCCAGTTCCTGGTGATCTACCAGGCGGAGCCCGGCCCGAACGCGGACGCGCTGAAGCTCCTCGCGACTAGTCGGGCCACACGGGCTGCCGCTTCTCCAGGAACGACGCCCGTCCCTCTTTGGCTGACGGGGACTGCGAGGTCTCGGCCATGACGGACAGCGCGATCTCGTACCCGTCGATCTCCGGCCGGTCCAGCTGCGCGTAGATCGTGCGCTTGCCGATGGCCTTCGACGCGCGGCTGCCCCGCGTGGCCCGCGCCAGCAGCTCGTCCGTCGCCGCGTCCAGCTCGCCGACCGGCACCGCGCGGTTGATCAGGCCCCACTCCACCGCCGTCGCCGCGTCGATCACGTCACCGGTGAGGACCAGCTCCATCAAACGCTTGCGCCCGATCGACCGCGCCACCGGCACGGCAGGCGTGTGGCAGAACCACCCGGCTTTGCCGCCTGGCAACGAGAACCCGGCCGTGTCCGCCGCGACCGCCAGGTCACACGACGCCACCAGCTGACACCCGGCCGCCGTCGCCAGCCCCTGCACTCGCGCGATGACCACCTGCGGCGCGGACTGGATGGTCTTCATCAGCACCGTGCACAGCTCCAGCAGCAGCCGCACACCTTCCTCGTCACGGGCGTGCACGTCCGCGAAGTCGTGCCCAGCCGAGAAGACGGGGCCTTCCGCGGCCAGCACAATGCCCGCCGCATCTGACGTGCGCACCTCGCGGAACGCGTCCAGCAGTTCGCTCAAGTGCTCGGCGGACAGCGCGTTGCGCTTCGCCGCACGGTTCATCGTGATCCGGACTACCGAACCCTCACGCGCAACGTCGACCATCTCAGTGACCCTAAGGCCCTGCTACAGCGAATGCACCTCACGGATCACGGTGACGATCTCGTCCATGATCTGGGTCAGCTCGTAGTCCTTCGGCGTGAACACCCGCGCCACACCCCGATCGCGCAGCTTCGCGGCGTCGTCCGGCGGGATGATGCCGCCGACGATCACCGGGATGTCCCCGGCGCCGGCCGCGCGCAGTCCGTCGACCACTGCGGGCACGACCTCGAGGTGCGAACCGGACAGGATCGACAGGCCGACGACGTGCACGTCCTCCTGCACGGCCGCGGACACGATCTGCGACGGCGTGAGGCGAATGCCCTGGTAGACGACCTCGAAACCGACGTCGCGCGCTCGCACGGCCACCTGTTCGGCACCGTTGGAGTGCCCGTCGAGGCCCGGCTTGCCGACCAGCATGCGCAGCCGTTCGCCGATCTCCTCACCGGTCGTGCGCACCCGGTCGCGCACGCGGGCGATCTCCGAACCGGCCTCGCCCGACGCCGAAGCGCCGGAAACGCCCGTGGGCGCGCGGTATTCGCCGAACGTCTCACGCAACGCCTGCGACCACTCACCGGTCGTCACACCGGCGCGCGCACACGCCAGCGTCACCTCAACCAGGTTCTGATCGGTCTTCGCGGCCTCACGCAACGCGTCCAATGAAGCGGCAACAGCAGCGTTGTCGCGGTTGGCGCGCCACTGCTGGATCGCCTCGACGGCGTGCATCTCGACGATCGGGTCGATGGTCTCGATCGCGTTCGCGCCCTCGGCCTGCAACGGCGACGGCTCGGTGGTGTCGAACTTGTTGACGCCCACCACGACGTCCTCGCCCGCCTCGACGCGGCGGCGGCGGTCTGCCAGTGACGACACCAGGTTCGACTTCATGTAGCCGGACTCGACGGCTGCGACGGCACCACCCATCGCCTGCACCCGGTCGATCTCCTCACGCGCACCGGCGAGGATCTCGTTGACCTTGGCCTCGATCACCGGTGAGCCGTCGAAGATGTCGTCGTACTCGAGCAGATCGGTCTCGTAAGCCAGGACCTGCTGCATGCGCAACGCCCACTGCTGGTCCCACGGACGCGGCAGACCAAGAGCCTCGTTCCACGCCGGCAACTGGATCGCACGCGCACGGGCGTTGCGGGACAACGACACCGCGAGCATCTCCAGCACGATGCGCTGGACGTTGTTCTCGGGCTGTGCTTCCGTGAGCCCCAGCGAGTTGACCTGCACGCCGTAGCGGAACCGGCGGTGCTTCGGGTTCTCGACGCCGTAGCGCTCCAGCGTGATCTCGTCCCACAGCTGGGCGAACGCACGCATCTTGCACATTTCCTCGATGAACCGCACACCGGCGTTCACGAAGAAGGAGATGCGGGCGACTACCTCACCGAACTTCTCCTGCGGCACCTGACCCGAGTCGCGCACCGAGTCGAGAACCGCGATCGCCGTGCACATCGCGTACGCGACCTCCTGCGCCGGCGTCGCGCCGACCTCCTGGAGGTGGTAGCTGCAGATGTTGATCGGGTTCCACTTCGGCACGTTCGACACGGTCCACGCGACCATGTCGGTGATCAGCCGCAGCGACGGTCCCGGCGGGAACACGTAGGTGCCGCGGGACAGGTACTCCTTGATGATGTCGTTCTGCGTCGTGCCGGCGAGCGTCGACGGGTCCGCGCCCTGCTCCTCGGCCACGGTGACGTACATGGCGAGCAGCCACATGGCCGTCGCGTTGATCGTCATCGACGTGTTGGCAGTGCTCAGCGGGATCTGGTCGAAGAGCTGCCGCATGTCGCCGATGTGGCTGACCGGCACACCGACCTTGCCGACCTCGCCCTTCGCGAGCTCGTCGTCGGGGTCGTAGCCGGTCTGCGTCGGCAAGTCGAACGCCACTGACAACCCGGTCTGCCCCTTCGACAGGTTCCGGCGGTAAAGGGCGTTGGAGGCGGTAGCCGAGGAGTGACCCGCGTACGTGCGCATCACCCAGGGACGGTCGCGTTCGCGGTCAGCTGGGTACGGCACAGCAGCAACCTCCCACATCGTCGTTCCCCGGAGCGTACTGGCCGGTAACCATTGCCGCGCGTGCGATTGCTCACTGAATCGTGACCACAAAGAGCATTATGAAGAGGTGACGGGCTTCTACCAGACAGCTGTCGTGTTCGGAGTGCTCGGCCTGCTCGCACTGACGTTGAGGTACTTCGCGGGCAACGACAGGCGGCCCGTGCCGGATCTGGACGGCACGGACTTCGGGTTGTTGAGCGAGGTGGCCGTCGTGCCCACGGAAGAGGCCGCGAACGTCCTGGTGCAGAAGTTGAAAGCGAACGGGGTGCGGGCCACGCGGTCGCGGAACGCGCCTTACCGGGTGATGGTGTTCCCGGCGGACGTCGCGAACGCGCGGCTGGTGCTCAAGAGCTGACGCGCTCCACGTCGGCGCCCAGCTTGCGGAGGTTTTCCACGAACCCAGGGTAACCGCGCTCGATGTGGAAGATCTCGTAGACCTCGGTGGCCCCGTCCGCGCACAGTCCGGCGAGAACAAGCCCCGCACCAGCGCGAATGTCGCTCGCCCACACCGGTGCGCTCGACAGCTTCTCGACGCCGCGGATCACCGCGTGGTGACCGTCGGTGCGCGCGTCCGCCCCGAGCCTGATCATCTCGTCGATGAACCGGAACCGCGCCTCGAACAGGTTCTCGGTGATCATCGAGGTGCCTTCGGAGACCGCGGACAGCGCGATCGCGAACGGCTGGTTGTCGGTGGCGAAACCGGGGTACGGCAGCGTCACGAAGTCGACCGCCTTGGGCCGGCCGTCCATGACGACCCGGAAGCCCTCGTCCTCGCCGCCCTCGTAGACGGTCACCTCGGCGCCCGCCATCCGCAGCTTCTCCAGCACCAGGTCGAGGTGGTGCGGGTTCACGCCGCGCACCCGGACGTCGCCGCGCGTCATCACGGCGGCGAATCCCCAGGTGGCGCCGACGATCCGGTCACCGATCACGCGGTGCTCGGTCGGCTTGAGGCCGGGCACGCCGTGCACCGTCAGCGTGGACGTGCCCGCACCCTCGATCCGTGCGCCCATCTGGGTCAGCATCAGGCAGAGGTCGATGATCTCCGGCTCGCGCGCGGCGTTGTCGATGACCGTCGTGCCGTCGGCCAGCACGGCCGCCATCAGGATGTTCTCGGTGGCGCCCATGCTCGGGAAGTCGAGCCAGATCTGCGCGCCGTGCAGCCCCTCGGCCTCGGCGACGATGCAGCCGTGCTCGATCCACGTCTTGGCGCCGAGCTTCTCGAGCCCGCTCTGGTGCATGTCGAGCGGCCGCGAGCCGATCGCGTCACCGCCCGGCAGCGCCACGACCGCGCGCTTGCACCGGCCGACCAGCGGCCCGAGCACGCAGATGGACGCCCGGAGCTTGCCCATCGCCTCGGAATCGGCGTGGTAGCTCAGCTCCTTGGGCGTCGTGATCCTCGCCACGTCACCTTCGAGCTCGACCTCACACCCGAGGCTCCGCAACGCGTCCGCCATCAGCGGCACGTCGAGGATGTCCGGGCAGTTGGTGAGGGTTGTCGTGCCCTCGGAGAGCAGAGCCGCCGCCATCAACTTGAGGACGCTGTTCTTGGCGCCGACGACATCAACCTCGCCGACCAGACGTGCGCCACCGTGTACCCGGAAATGCTCGCTCACGCGGCAATCCTACGTACGCCCTTAAAGTGCGAGCCATGGCGGTACATCTCACCAAGATCTACACACGGGTCGGCGACGACGGCACGACCGGACTCGGCGACTTCTCCCGCGTCCCGAAGACCGATCCCCGCATCGAGGCGTACGCGGACGTCGACGAGACCAACGCGTCCCTCGGCGTGGCCCTGGCACTGGGCCAGCTCGCGGAAGACGTCCACGACGTCGTGCGCAAGGTGCAGAACGACCTGTTCGACGTCGGAGCGGACCTGTGCACGCCGATCGTGCCGGACCCGAAATACCCGCCGCTGCGCATCACCCAGGCCTACGTGGACCGCCTGGAGGGCTACTGCGACACGTTCAACGAACGCCTGGGCAAGCTCGACTCGTTCATCCTGAACGGCGGCACCCCCGGAGCGGCCCTGCTGCACCAGGCCCGCACCATCGCGCGGCGCGCGGAACGGCGGGCGTGGACGTTGATCGAGGCCGACGCGGAGCACACCAACGTGCTGACGGCCAAGTACCTGAACCGGCTCTCGGACCTGCTCTTCATCCTGGCGCGCGTGGCGAACCCGGACGGCGACGTGCTGTGGCAGCCCGGCGAGAACGCCTGACGAACGGGGCGGCGACCGCGGTGCGAGGCGCACGGTCGGCGAACGCGCGGCAAACCCCGCCCCAATCGCAATCGTCGCGCAGCGGCGATGGACTCCCACGCCTCGTCCATGCCTGCGCAACCACCTGCGCCAGGTGAGATGAGCACGGCAGGCTTCCACCCCGCTGGGACCGGCGCCGGCCCTCACAACGAGACCACACCAGCTCGGCGAGAACGCCTGACGAACGACGAAGGGCGCTTCCTCCACCTGACGTGGATGAAGCGCCCTTTTCGTTGCTCAGAAGCTTTACTAGGAAGCCCAGGGAATGGCACGGCCCGGAGGCGATGACTCCAACCAGGACAAGAATCCGGTCAGCGCGTCCGGGCCCATCGCGATCTCGACCACACCGGCAGCGGACCGGCACCGCAGCACCGTCGCGCCCACCGGCATCGCATACGTCTCCGGCCCCGTGGGCTCCCGGCGCGCGTCGATCTCGAGCCCGTCTCTGGAGATCAGCTGATCAGGACCGGACCCGAGCGAGAGCACCCGGAACCACGCGAACGAGTCGCCCCGGTAGTGCCCCACACCCAGATGCCAGCCACGGCCACGATCGTCGAACTGACTGCGCAGCGCGACGTGCACGCCACCCTCACGCAGCAGCCGGATGCGGCGCCAGGCGAAGTAGACGATGACGATCGCCACTCCAAGCAGGATCAGTCCGGCAATCTCGGTGATCCCCACGGCTTGGCCCTCGCGCCTGTTCTCAGGCCGACTGTTCCACGGCCCGCACGCGCGCTGCCGCACGTGCGCGCTCTGCGTCGTCCGCGTCCTGCAGCGCCGATCGCGCCGCGTCCACGTCGATCTCGCCCGCGAGCTCGGCGTCCTCGGCGAGAATCGATACGCCGGTGCCGGTCACGGAGAGGAAGCCACCATGCACGGCCGCGGTGACCAGGCCACCGTCCGTCGTGCGGACACGCACCACGCCACCCTCGACCAGCTGGCCGAGAACGGGCTCGTGACCGGGCAGGATGCCGATCTCGCCCTCGGTCGTCTGCGCCGAAACAGAGGTGGCCTTACCGGACCACAGGCGGCGTTCAACGGCGACCAGTTCAACGGTCATCTCGGCCACGCGTATCTCCCTCGTCGTCTGGAGTCGAACTGAGTCTAAACGGTCACCCGACAACCTTGCCGCCCCGCCCGGTGTCAGTACGTTCGACAACCGCCGGAGGGGGGACATGCAGGACTTCGAGGACTTCGTCGCGTTGCGTTCACAGGCTCTGTTGCGCACCGCGTATCTGCTCTGCGGCGGCGACAAAGGTGCCGCTGAGGACATTCTGCAGGACGTCCTCATGGGCATGTACGGCAAGTGGCGCCGAATCAAGACTTCTCCTGAAGCGTACGCGCGCAAAGCACTGGCCAACGCCGCGGCGAACCGCTGGCGGCGACGATCACGCAAACCGGAAGCGCCGTTCGAGCAAGCGGTGACGCCCACCACCACGGGCCACGAACAACAGGTCGTGGACGCGGACAGCGTGGTGCGGGCGTTGGCGCAGTTGCCTACCAAGATGCGCGCCGTTCTGGTGCTGAGATTCTTCGACGACCTCAGTGAAGCCGACACCGCCCGCACGCTCGGCTGCGGCGTCGGCACGGTGAAGAGCCAGACCTCGCGCGGCCTCGCTCGCATGCGGGAACTGATGGGTGAGCAGGTGCTGACGTGGAACTGAAGGACGCAATGGAGGCCGCGACGGCAGACCTGGACGTGCGGCCGGGATTCGTGGGGGACGTCATGACCGGGGCTCGACGACGGCACACGCGCAAGCTGCTGGCGGTGACCGCGGTGGTGGCGCTGGTCGCCGGCGTGACGACGGGGGTGGTGCTGACCGGCCCCTCCCCCGACCAACCCGCCACCGGTGACGCACGGCTGACCGCGGCGACGAGTGGAGACCTGTCGGGCGATTCCGAGTTCATCGAGCAGACGTTGACCGTGTGGAACGACGCGCGGAAGCAGGGCTGGCGCTCGTACGACAAAGTGACGGACTTCACGGCGCCGTCGAACGTCTTCTGGGCCGCGAACACGCCGAGCGGCCCGGCGGCGCTGGTCGCGCAGGCCGTGCGGATCAACGACCAACCGGAGTCGCACACGGTCGTCGGTCTGGTGGCAGGGGGCGCCCTGGTGCAGCGCGAGGTCGACTACGGCCAGGAGGCGGGGTTGTTCCGGTTCGGGCCGGACAACTCGACGTACGTCGCGCTGGGTCTGGGCAGCGAGGTGTTCTGGTCGGTGAATCCGGCGCGCGGCCCCGACCT
The DNA here is from genome assembly GCF_053610285.1 of Lentzea sp. NPDC054927. NCBI lineage: Bacteria > Bacillati > Actinomycetota > Actinomycetes > Pseudonocardiales > Pseudonocardiaceae > Lentzea > Lentzea sp. NPDC054927. Next base: position 40,845 of record NZ_JBSGXZ010000032.1, on the reverse strand, counting down.
CCGGCTGACCCGCACCTGGCAACGGGCCGAGATGGGGCCCGGCGGTGTCGCGGTGGTCACCGCCAAGCCGTCGGAACGGCCGGTGTTCGTCCGCGGCAGCAGTCCGCCGGCGGCCGGTGACTTCACGCGGGAACCGCTGCGCGGCGAGTTCGACTCGCGGCCGGAACGCGCCTTCGTGCCGCATCCCGGCCTCGGCTGGTCGGGGCAGGAGTGCGCGTCGGACGCGCCCTCCGGCGTGACGTGGCCCGGAATGAAGCCGGCGTCGCCGCAGAGCGATCTGCAGAAGGCGGCGTTGCTCGACTACCTGGTCGCTTGGGACGTGACCGGTGACTGGAGCGTCTGCGCGTGGTTGCCCGACGGCCGTTACGCCATGGTGTTCGAGGCGTTCGGCGAGGTGTACGGCGGCATCTACCGGCAGGACGGCGCGTTCAACGCCCACCTGATCGGTGGCCCGACGGTGAAGGGCTCGCCGGTGGTGCTGGCGTTGCCGGACGGCCAGGGCACGCTCGTCGCCGACTTCGAGGCCCGCATCGGCCCGCAGGAGCGCCCGCACGCGTGGCTGGCTCCCGCGGGCACGAAAGAGGTGACGGTGCGGCACGGCGACGCGACCAAGGTCGTGCAGCTGGGCTAACCGCCGTGCCAGGAACGCCAGAGCGTCGCGTAGGTGCCGTCTCTGGCGACCAGATCGTCGTGGGACCCCAACTCCACGACACGACCCGCGTCGACGACCGCGATCCGGTCAGCGTCACGCGCGGTCTGCAGCCGGTGCGCGATCGCGATCACCGTGCGTCTCTCCCGCACGGCCGCGATCGCGCGCTCGGCATGCCGGGCCGTCGCGGGGTCGAGTGACGACGTCGCCTCGTCCAGCACCAGCGTGTGCGGGTCGGCGACCTCCACCCGTGCGAGCGCGAGTTGTTGTGCCTGCGCGGGATCCAGCTCCATCCCGCCCGCGCCGAGAGCCGTGTCCAGCCCGTCCGGCAGTTCGTCGAACCACCGCGCGTCAACGGTGCGCAGCGCTTCGACGAGCCGTTCGTCCGAAGCGTCGGGGGCGGCCATCGCGAGGTTCTCCCGCAGGGTGCCGATGAACACGTGATGCTCCTGCGTCACCAGCACGATCCGTTGCTCGCCCGCCGCCGTGAGGTCCGCGACCGGCACCCCTCCCACCAGCACCGAGCCGGCGGCCGGCCGGTCGACGCCCGCGAGCAGCCTGCCGAGCGTCGACTTGCCCGCGCCGGACACGCCGACGATCGCGAGCCGTTCTCCCGGCTGCACAACGAGATCCACGCCGTGCAGGACCTCATGGCCGTCCACATAGGAATAGTGGACGCCGCGCACCTCGATGCGATCACCGTCCGGCTCGCGGACGGCCGGCGCGGGTTCGACGTTGGCACCGATTCCCTCGACCCGCGCGAACGACGCACCGCCGCGCTGCAGGAACTCGACCCAGAACAGGATGCGGTCCATCGGCTCCACGAGCCTCCACACCCACAGCGCGGCCGTGACGACGACCTCGATGTCGACGCCGTCCGCCGCGTAGAACAGGCCGCCGATGAGCAGCACCACCGCGGTCGGCACGGTGTTCATGAAGCTGGTCACCGGGAACAGCCGGTTCCTCAGCCTGAGAGTCCGCAGCCGTGCCTGGTAGGAGCGCGCGATCGTGTCATCGGCGGCCGCGACCATCCGGTCCCGCAGCCCGTACGTCTCGATCGTCCGGCTGCCCTCGCCGACCGCCGCGGAAATCTCCGCCACGTCACCGTTGGCCTCGCTCTCGGCGAGGTACGCGTCGCGCGCACGAGCGAGATACCAGCGCACTACCCACACGACGAACGGCGTTCCGACCAGCGCGGCGAGACCCAGCACCGGATCCAGCCAGAACACCGCCGCGAACACGACCACGAGGTGCACCACGCCCGTGAGCACCTCGGGCACGCTGTCCCGCAACGCCTGCCCGATCGTCCCGACATCGCTGGTCACGCGGGTGAGCAGATCGCCGGTGCTCAGCCGGTCCACCACGCGGGCCGGCAACGCCAGCGTGCGCGCCACCGCCTCCTCGCGCAGCGAGGCCAGCAGTCGTTCGCCGAGCCTGGTCGCCAGCAAAGCGCTGTACCGCACCAGCAACAGGTGCGCCACCGCCGCGCCCAGCACGCCCAGCGCGATCCAGTCCACAGTGGAGAGAGTGAGCTTCCCGCTCTCCACTCCGCCGACGATCTTGCCGAGCAGGTACGGCCCGACGAGCCCGGCCAGCGCCGTCAGCACGGTGAGCGCGAGCACCACCGCCAACGCACGTCGTTCGCCCCGCAGCAGCCGCACGGCAGCCCGCCGCACCTCGCGCCGCCCGGCGATCGGCAGCCGGTTCATCGGCCCTCCTCCAAGTGCACGACCTGATCCGCCTGTCCCGCCCACAACGGTGACGACGACACGACCACGGTGGTCCGCCCGATTCGTGCCTGTCGCACCCGTTCCGCCACCGCCGCCTCGGTCACCGCGTCGAGCGCCGACGTCGGCTCGACGAGCACCAGCACTTCTGGCTCGCTGAGCAACGCCCTGACGAGCCTGAGCCGTTGCCGCTGGCCGCCGGAAACGTTGCGCCCCTGCGACTCCAGGTGTGAGTCGAGCCCGTCCGGCAACGCCTCCACGACATCCGCCGCGACGGCCGCCCAGATCGCCTGGCCGAGTTCGGCATCGCTGTGGCAGCCCACCGACACCGCCTCGCGCACCGGCCCGGCGAACAGGTAGTCGTCGTTGTCCGCCACCACGACCTGCCCCGGCAACCGTTCCACCGCTTCCCGTGCCAGCGTCGCGTTCGCCGAAGCCACCACCGTCAACGCGCCGCTCTTCACCTCCAGCGTCGCGGCACCGGTGCCCTCGTCAGCCGGCCGCAACCGCAACAGGTCCACCACCCGCCGCGCCGACACCAACGCCCGCGGAATCGCGTCGGCGCCCTCCATGAAGAAGCTGACGGGCACGATCAACGTCGTGACGTACAGGTAGACCGCGACCATCTCCTCGATCGAGATGGCGCCGCTCACCACCATCCGCGCCACGATCCACGTGACCACCGCGAGGAACAGCGTCGGCAGCCCCCACGTGAGCGCCTGCACCCAGCTCAGCCACGCGGACACCCGATAGCCGTCCTGCAGCACCTCATGCGACTTCGCGCGAAAACGCCCTTCGAACGCCGGCTTGCCCCCGATCCCGGACAACACCCGCAACCCGGCCACGATGTCTCCGGCGCGCGAGCTCAACTCCCCCTGGCGGTGCCGATACCCGGCCTCCACCGCGTGCAGCCTGCGCAACACCGGCCCGGTGACGACCGCGAGCACCGGCACACCGAGCAACACCACGACCGCCACCAGCGGTGAGATCCGCACCAGCAACACCGCCGTGGCCGCGTAAGCGATCACCGCCCCGACACCGGGTCCAGTACTCGTGAGCGCGTGCGCGATCCGCGCGGTGTCCCCGTTCTGCAGGTACGTGATCTCCCCGGTGGACAGCTTCCGCCGCACCACACCACCAAGCCGCGTGACGTGCCTGATGACCAGCTGCGCCGTCCGCAACGAGGCGTCAGTCCGCACCAACGTCATCGTGCGGTGCCGCGCGATGAAGACGAGAGCCAACGCACCGGCCACACCGAGCAACGCCCCGCACCACCACACCAGCGCAACGCGATCACCGCCCCGCAGACCGTCCTCAATGGCCCGCGAGATCAGGTAGGGCGGCAGAATCAGCCCGCACATCCACAGCGACCCCCACCACGCCCCGGCAAGCACCCGCCAGCGCTGCATCTTGACCAGCCACCACAGGTACCGCCAGGGCGATCGGAGGTCAGGCGTCCCAGGATCGTCGTACGGAGCATGTCGGGCCACAACCCGACTGTGCCATCACCCGGAGTGCGACACGACCGTTTTAGCCCGCAGTCGCACAGCAGCCACAGCCACCGCCCCCAACGCCGCAACCACCGCAAACGCGTAGAACCCCCACGGATGCGCCAGCCCGGCTGTGAGCAACGCCCCACCGAGCAACGGCCCGCTGATAGCCCCCAACCGCCCGATGCCAGCAGCCCACCCGATCCCCGTAGCGCGGTTCTCCTCGTAAACCCGCCCGGCATAGGCGTAAACGAGCACTTGCGCACTGAACACAAAACACCCAGCCAGCAACACGGCCACGTAAATGGTCTGCCCAGGCAACTTGATGCTCAGCAACGCCAAGAACACCACAGCACCAACAAACCACCCGATCACCGCCGGCCTGATCCCCACCCGATCAGCAACCGCACCGGCGATCAACAGCCCGATCACCGCACCGATGTTGAGCGTCAGCAACAACGCCAACGCCGTCCCGAGCTCATACCCGGCACTGCGCATGATCTGCGGCAACCAGGTGTTGAGCCCGTACACGAGCAACAGCCCCATGAACGACGCAACCCAGAAGGCCACAGTGGACTTCCGCAGCCCAGGCCTGAACAGCGATCCGACCGCCTCGCGCGCCGGAGCCCTGCGCACCACCGTCTCCGGCAAGTACTTGAGCATCAACGGAATCAACACGAGCGCAGGCAACGCCCCCACCACGAACAACGCCCGCCACCCAAGATCCGGAATCAGCACGATCCCCAGCAACGCCGTGATGACAGCACCCACGTGATACCCAGTCATGATCAACGTGGTGGCCCGCCCACCAGCCTGAGGCCGCGCCTCGTTGACCAACGCGATCGCCGTGGGCAAACAACCCCCAAGCCCAAGCCCAGCAAGGAACCTGAGCACCCCGAACGTCGTGGCGTCCTGCGCCACCGCACAGGCCAACGTGAACACAGAGAACCCGGCCACCGCGTAAATCATCACCTTGCGCCGCCCGATGACGTCGGTGATGGTGCCGATGATCAGCGCCCCCAACATCATCCCGACCAGCCCAGCAGTGGACACCGCACTCGCACTGGCCGTGGTCAGCAACTTCTCCTGCAACAGCACAGGAATCACCGTGCCGAGCACGACCAGATCGAATCCGTCGAGCAGGACAGCGGCCCAGCACAGCGGCAACACCCATTTGTTCACGCGCTCTCCTCCTCGCTGAGGGATGGCCTGAGATGCCGTGAATCCTGCGGCGAGGGCCCGGTCAGCGGGGAGTGCGGTTTCCACTGAACGGAAACCTGGCTGGGATCGACAGGATGCGGCGGCGCCCTGACCACGCACGGGATCGATACACCGGCGAGCACGCCCGTGCGATGCCGCGCCGGGTGAGCCCGCGCAGTGGTACCTCGATGGGTAGCGATGCACCCCCACGCCTCGTCAATGCCCACGCAACCCCGCTGGAACGCAACCACCCGCCCGCAACGGGCCCACACACACCAGAAACGCCAAAGGGCCGCCCCTCCACAATGGAGGAACGGCCCTTCGAAACAGCCAGACCTAACTCAGTTGCCGGCCAGCTTCTTGGCGTTGGCCTCGACGTCGTCCAACCCGCCGCAGGAGAAGAACGCCTGCTCCGGGAAGTGGTCGAACTCGCCCTTGCACACGCGGTCGAACGCCTCGATCGTGTCCTTGATGGGCACGAACGACCCGGGCTGACCCGTGAACTTCTCGGCCACGATGAAGTTCTGGCCGAGGAAGCGCTCGAGACGACGCGCGCGACCGACGAGGACCTTGTCCTCCTCGGAGAGCTCGTCCATGCCGAGGATGGCGATGATGTCCTGCAGCTCCTTGTACTTCTGCAGGATTCGCTTCACCTCCTGCGCGACCCGGTAGTGCTCCTCGCCGACGATCGACGGCTCGAGGATTCGAGACGACGACGACAGCGGGTCGACGGCCGGGTAGATGCCCTTCTGGGAGATCGGACGGGAAAGCTCCGTCGTCGCGTCCAGGTGGGCGAAGGTGGTCGCCGGTGCGGGGTCGGTGTAGTCGTCCGCGGGCACGTAGATGGCCTGCAGCGAGGTGATCGACTTACCGCGCGTCGAGGTGATGCGCTCCTGGAGCTCACCCATCTCGTCGGCCAGCGTCGGCTGGTAACCCACGGCCGAAGGCATGCGGCCCAGCAGGGTCGACACCTCGGAACCGGCCTGGGTGAACCGGAAGATGTTGTCGATGAAGAGCAGCACGTCCTGGCCCTGCACGTCGCGGAAGTACTCCGCCATCGTGAGAGCGGACAGCGCGACGCGCATACGCGTGCCGGGCGGCTCGTCCATCTGACCGAAGACGAGGGCGGTGTCCGGGAGGACGCCCATCTCGTCCATTTCCAGCAGCAGGTCGGTGCCCTCACGGGTGCGCTCACCGACGCCGGCGAACACCGACGTACCGGAGAACTCGCGGGCAATACGCGTGATCATCTCCTGGATGAGCACGGTCTTGCCGACACCCGCACCGCCGAACAGACCGATCTTGCCACCCTTGACGTACGGGGTGAGCAGGTCGATGACCTTGATGCCGGTCTCGAGGATCTCGGTCTTGCCCTCGAGCTGGTCGAAGGCGGGCGCCTTGCGGTGGATGCCCCACTGCTCGCCGTCGCGGCCGAGGCCGGGCTCGTCGAGACAGTCACCGAGGGCGTTGAAGACGTGGCCCTTGACGACGTCGCCGACCGGCACCGAGATGGCGGCGCCGGTGTCGGTCACGGTGGCACCGCGGACGAGACCGTCGGTCGGCTGCATCGAGATGCAACGGACCAGGTTGTCGCCGAGGTGCTGCGCGACCTCGAGGGTCAGCGTCTTGGCGACCGCCTCGAAGGTGATCTCCGTGTGGCAAGCGTTGAACAGTTCCGGCACGGCGCCGCGCGGGAACTCCACGTCGACGACCGCACCAATCACCCGGACCACACGGCCGGTGCGGGTGGTGGTGGCAGTAGCACTCATGTCACTCATCACTTCCTGCGCCACCGGTAAGCGCGGAGGCGCCACCGACGATCTCGCTGATCTCCTGGGTGATCTGGGCCTGACGGGCCGAGTTCGCCGCCCGGCTGAGGTTCCGGACCAGCTCCGTAGCGTTGTCCGTCGCGGCCTTCATGGCCGTACGACGAGCAGCCGACTCCGAAGCCGCCGCCTCCAGCATGGCGGAGAACAGGCGAGTCTTCACGTACTTGGGCAGCATCGCACCGAGCAGCGCCTCGGCGCTGGGCTCGAAGTCGTACACCGCGCGCGGACCCTTGGGGGTCTCGCCGGTGTACTCGACCTCCATCGGTGCGATCCGCCTGGCGGTCGGCGTCTGGCTCAGCATGGACTTGAACTCGGTGTACACGACGTGGATCTCGTCCACGCCCTGCGCACCGTCCTCCGTGCCCTCCAGGAACGCCTCCACCAGTGCGTCACCAGCCTCGACGGCGTTGACGTAGTGCGGGGTCTGCGAGAACCCGCTCCACGAGGCGGTGACCTCACGACGACGGAAGTTGTAGTACCCGATCGCCTTGCGGCCGGTCACGTACAGCACCGGCTCCTTGCCCTCCGACTTGAGCAGCTGGATCAGCTGCTCGGCCGCCTTGAGGACGTTCGCGTTGTAACCACCGCACATGCCCTTGTCACTGGTCACGACCAGGACAGCGGCGCGCTTCGGATTTTCGCGTTCCGACAGCAGCGGGTGGTCGAGGTTCGCCGAGGCCTCGGCCAACGCGGAGAGCACGTTAGTGATCTCGTCCGCGTAGGGGCGCGAGGCCGCGACCCTGGTCTGCGCCTTGGCGAGGCGAGACGTGGCGATGAGCTCGTAGGCCTTCGTGATCTTCTTGGTCGAGTTGACCGTTCGGATCCGCTGGCGGAGCTCCCGAATCTGTGCGCCCATGGCTCAGATCACTTCTTGGTGGGCTCGGGCTTGTGGAGCTTCACCGATTCCTGGGCGACCTTGTCGGCGTCCATCGCCTTCTCGGGCGCCTCGTTGACGATCGTCGTGCCGTCAGAAGCGGTGAACTGCTTCTTGAACTCGGACACGGCGGCGACAACGCGCTTCTGCGAGTCCTCGGGGAACTTCTTGGTCTCGACGATGCTGCTCAGCAGGTCCGCGTGGTTGCGGCGCAGCGAGTCCTTGAAGTCCGCGACGAAGCGGCGGATGTCGCCGACGGGGACGTCGTCCAGGTGACCCTTGGTCGCGGTGAAGATCTCGACGACCTGCTCCTCGACGGGGACCGGGGAGTACTGGCCCTGCTTGAGCAGCTCGACCAGACGGGCACCGCGGTCCAGCTGGGCGCGCGACGCGGCGTCGAGGTCGGACGCGAACGCGGAGAAGGCCTCCAGCTCGCGGAACTGCGACAGGTCGAGACGCAGCGAGCCCGCGACGTCCTTCATCGCCTTGATCTGCGCGGCACCACCGACGCGGGAAACCGAGATACCCACGTTGACGGCCGGGCGGACACCGGCGTTGAACAGGTCGGACTCGAGGAAGCACTGACCGTCGGTGATCGAGATGACGTTGGTCGGGATGTACGCCGACACGTCGTTCGCCTTGGTCTCGATGATCGGCAGACCCGTCATCGAACCGCCGCCGAGGTCGTCCGACAGCTTCGCGCAACGCTCGAGGAGACGCGAGTGCAAGTAGAAGACGTCGCCGGGGTAGGCCTCGCGGCCCGGCGGGCGGCGCAGCAGCAGCGAGATGGCGCGGTACGCCTCTGCCTGCTTGGTCAGGTCGTCGAAGATGATCAGGACGTGCTTGCCCTGGTACATCCAGTGCTGGCCGATGGCGGAGCCGGTGTACGGCGCCAGCCACTTGAAGCCGGCCGAGTCAGAAGCGGGGGCGGCGACGATCGTCGTGTACTCGAGTGCGCCCGCCTCCTCCAGCGCGGTCTTGACGCCCGCGATGGTGGAGCCCTTCTGGCCGATGGCGACGTAGACGCAGCGGACCTGCTGCTTCGGGTCGCCCGACTCCCAGGCCTTCTTCTGGTTGATGATCGTGTCGATGCAGACCGCGGTCTTGCCGGTCTTGCGGTCACCGATGATCAACTGACGCTGACCGCGACCGATCGGGGTCATCGCGTCGATGGCCTTGATGCCGGTCTGCATCGGCTCGGACACCGGCTGACGCTGCAGCACGGACGCGGCCTGCAGCTCCAGGGCGCGGGTGTCGTCGGCGACGATGTCACCGAGACCGTCGATCGGCTGGCCCAGCGGGTTGACGACGCGACCGAGGAAGCCGTCGCCGACCGGCACGGACAGGACCTTGCCCGTCCGGCGGACCTCCTGGCCCTCTTCGATCTTGTCGAAGTCACCGAGGATGACCGCACCGATGTTGCGGACCTCGAGGTTCAGGGCGACGCCGAGGACGCCACCGGGGAACTCGAGCAGCTCGTTGGTCATCGTGCCCGGAAGGCCCTCGACGATGGCGATGCCGTCGTAGGTCTCGGAGACGGTACCGACCTCTTCCCGGCTGACCTCCGGGGAGTAGCTCGAGACGTACTTCTCGATCGCACTGCGGATCTCGTCCGACGAGATCGTCAGCTCCGCCATGTCGTTCCTGCTCTCACTTCTTCGTTCTTGGGAAAGGGCGTCGGGGGCTAGCTGGCGAGATTGCGGCGCAGTGCCGCCAACCGGCCGGCGATGCTTCCGTCGATGAGCTCGTCGCCGATCTTGATCTGGAGACCACCCGCGAGCGAGGCGTCCACCTCGACGTGCAGGGCGATCGGGCGCGAGTAGATCGTGGTCAGCGTCGCGGTCAAGCGGTCGACCTGCTCCGCGGTCAGTGCCACCGCGGAACGGACGTGCGCGACGGAACGCTGACGGCGCTTGGCCGCCAGGTCGGCGAGTTCACCGAGACCGTTCGCGACGCGAACACCGCGCGGGTGGCGGACCAGCTGGTCCACCAGCGTCTTGGTGACCGGGCTGACCTTCCCCTCGATGAGGGAGTCGACCAGCGCGATCTTGCCGTCGACGGCACCGGCGGGGTCGCCCAGCAAGCGCTCGAGGTCGTGCGTGCCCGCCACGATGCGGCCGAGCCGGAACAGCTCGTCCTCCACCGAGTCGAGCTGACCGTCGCGCTCGGCACGCACCAGCAGCGTGGTGCGGGCGAGCGACTCGACGCCGTCGACGAGCTCACGCGGGCTGGACCAGCGCGCGGCCACGACGGCGGCCAGCACCTGCAGCGTCGCGTCGCTCACCTTGCCCGCGAACAGGCCGCGGATGAACTGCTCGCGACCGGCGGGCTCCGACGAGGCGTCAGCGGCCGCACGGCGCAACGCGGGCTGCTCGATCAGCAGGCCCAGCACGGCGAAGAGCTCATCGCCCAGCTTGGCGAGCTCGTCCGTCGACGTGGTGGCGTCGGCGAGCTCCAGCAGCCGCAGTTCCGCGGCTGCCAGAGCTTCACGACTAGCGGCATGCAACGTCATCGGCTGCCTCTACTTGCTCGCCGGCGCCGCGACGGCGTCCAGCTCGTTGAGGAAGCGGTCGACGGTGCCGCGCTGGCGGGCCTCGTCCTCGAGGGACTCGCCCACGACCTTGCTCGCCAGTTCGACGGCGGTGCGACCGAGGTCGGCACGCAGCTCGGCGACGATCTGGGCGCGCTGCGCGTCCAGCTGGTGCTGGCCCTGCGCGACGATGCGGGCGGACTCGGCCTGCGCCTGCTCACGCAGTTCGTCGATGATCTGCAGGCCCTCGGCCCGCGCGTCATCACGGATGCGGGCGGCCTCGGCGCGAGCCTCGGCCAGCTGCTCCTTGTACTGCTCGAGCGTGCGCTGAGCCTCGGCCTGGGCCTGCTCCGCCTTCTCGATGCCACCCTCGATCTTGGCCGTCCGCTCCGCGTACAGCGCCTCGAAGCGCGGCGACACGAACTTCTTGACGACGAAGAGCAGGAGCAGGAACGCGACCAGGCCGAGGATGATCTCCGCGGTGTGCGGAACGACCGGGTTGACCTTGGAGGGGTCCTCCGCGGCCAGGATCAAGGCGTGGAACACGACGTCTCCTAACGCGTTGAAGGGTTAGGTCAGGCGCCGACGTTGGCGGTCGCGATGAAGTACACGACGAAGCCGATCAGCGCGAGGACCTCGACGATGGCGAAGGTGGTCCACGCGAGGCCGAGCAGCACGCCGCGGGCCTCGGGCTGGCGGGCGGTGCCGCTGATGACCGAGGAGAAGATCAGACCGACACCGATGCCGGGGCCGATCGCGGCGAGGCCGTAACCGATGGCCGCAAGACCCGGGTTGATGTTGGCGGCGTCCTGGGCGATCTGGAGAGCGCTCACTGTTGCTGTTCCCTTTCCAACTCGGTCCGCGAGAGTTCGCGGATCGGAGGCTTTGTGCTGTTTCTCAGTGCTCTTCTGCCAGCGCCATGCCGATGTAGCTGGCAGACAGCAGCGCGAAGATGTAGGCCTGCAGGCACATGATCAGTGCCTCCAGGAAGGTCAGCGCGATGGCGAAGGCGAAGGACACCGGCGCCACGATGACGGTCAGCCCGCCATTGAGCAGCAGGAACTCACCGGCCAGGGTGAACACCAGCAGCAGGAGGTGACCCGCGAACATTGCCGCGAAAACTCGGATCGCCAGCGTGAGCGGGTTCAGGATGAACTTCTGGAAGAACTCGATCGGGATCAGCAGCGGGAGCACGAACCACGGCGCGCCCGGCGGAACCGTCTGGTGCTTCAAGTAGCCCACGAAGCCGTGCCGCTTGAACCCGACGAAGTGGTACACCGGGTAAACAACGAGCAACGAAACGGCGAGCGGGAAGCCGATGTGCGACATCGTGGGGAACTGGACGATCGGGATCAGACCGAACAGGTTGTTCACCAAGATGAAGCAGAAGATCGTGAGGATCAGCGGGACGAAGGGCTTGAAGTCCTTCGCGCCGATCTGCTCCCTGGCGATGTTGTTGCGCCCGAAGTCGTAAAGCGACTCGGCGGCGAACTGGAACTTGCCGGGAACGACCTTGAGGTTGCGGGTCGCCGCAATGAAGAAGACGGCGATGATCACGATCGACAGCACCAGCAGGACCATCGGCTTCGTGACGTCACCGAAGATCGGCGGGAGGAAGAAGTCCTTCACACCGGGAGCAACGAACTCGCCCCCCGAAGCCAGCAACTTGGTCACTGTGTTCCTTCCGGTTCTCCCGGCCGGCGTTCACTCCGCCGGGGGAATCGTCACGATCTGGACTTAACGTACCTTACGGTTCGCAAGCGACTGCCAGAGGCACCCCTGCTATCGGGTGTCCCTGGTCTGCGCGGACCATATCAGCAGGTCTCAGGTGCCTTCGGAGGCGGGGACCACCATCTGACTACGGCTGCGCTTGGAAGCTCTGGCCTCCAAGAACGACGTCACGAGCACCGTCGCCACCAGGGTGATTCCCAGTGCCTTGGGTTCGAGCCACGACTGGTTGCGCAGCAGGATCACCGCGAGCAGCAGCACGATCAGCTTGCCCATGAATCCGCCGAGTGCGGCGACCATCACGAACATCGGATCAAGCGCCGCCGTCTTGCGCATCAACAACAGCGTGGCAAGGCTCGAACCGATGGCGATAGCACCACCGATCAATGATCCGAAGAGACCAGCGGTCCCCCAGATCACAGTTGACACGACGACGCCCAGGACAAACGTGCCGAGCGCGGCCCACGCGGCCTCGCGGAACATTTCCCCGGCGAGTCGCTGGACGGTCAGCTCGTGCGTGACGGCCTTGTCCGCATCGCTCATGTCCCGAAGTCTAGGAACCCGCTTTCCGGCACCTGCGGGCAGCCCCGGGTTAACGGTGGTTAAGCGGCCCCAAACAAGATGCCGCACCAATTTCCCGGGCAGCCGCTCTGATCGATCCTCAGGACTTGCGGGCTTCCCTGAGCCGCGGGATCACCGACACCACGAACGTCACGATGAGCCCGATGACGAAGCACGTCGCCACGATGACCGGGTCGAACAGCGTGAGTGCCACGGCACCGAACGCCAGCACGCCGGCCCACAAGTAGATGAGCAGCACGGCGCGGCGCTGCGAGTGCCCGATCTCCAGCAACCGGTGGTGCAGGTGCATCTTGTCCGGCGAGAACGGGCTTTCGCCGCGGCGGGTGCGACGGATGATCGCCATCAGCAGGTCGAGCAGCGGCACGAACAGCACGGCGGCGACCACGATCAGCGGCGAGAGCAGACCGAGCAGGTCGGCCGCGCTGCCGGTGGCCTGGTTGATCTTGCCGGACGCGCTGGTGGTGGCGGCGGCGAGCATGAGGCCGATGAGCATCGAGCCCGAGTCGCCCATGAAGATGCGCGCGGGGTTGAAGTTGTGCGGCAGGAAGCCCAGGCACGCGCCGGCGAGCGCGGCGGCGATCAGCGCGGGCGGGTAGGCCTCGACCGCGCCCTGGCGTTCGACGAGCAGGCCGATCGAGAACGCGCAGGTGGCCGCGGCGGCGATGAGTCCGATGCCGGCGGCCAGGCCGTCGAGGCCGTCGACGAAGTTCATCGCGTTGATCATCGTGACCGCGAGCAGCACGGTCAGCAGCGCGCCCTGGTTCTGGTCGAGCGAGATGGTCGCGCCGCCGTCCCACGGCACCCACGCGATCATCCACTGCAGGCCGAACAACACGAGGATGCCCGCCGCCGTGACCTGGCCGGCGAGCTTGGTGAGCGAGTCGAGCTCGAACCTGTCGTCGATCGCACCCACGAGCACGATGACGCCGCCCGCGACGATGACGCCCCACGGATCGTTGGAGAAGTCGAACGCCGTCCGCAGCACCGGCAGTTGGTGCGCCACGAACATGCCGCACAGCACGCCGCCGTAGATGGCGACACCGCCCATGCGCGGCATCGGCTGCACGTGCACGTCACGTTGCCGCGGGTAGGCCACCGCCCCGAGCTTGAACGCCATCGCGCGCACCAGACCGACGAGCAGGAACGTCACGACGGCGGCGATCAACGCGACGAGCAGGTACTCGCGCACGGGAAGGACGAACGAGGATGCGGGCCCCACGGGCCTACCAATCAATCGGGAGCGATTCGGGGGTGCTCGCCACGGTACCCCCGCGGCGACATGATCAATTCTGGCAGCAACGCGTCACCGCGCGACGTCGACCTCGATGCCGAGCACCTCGTTGACCTCTTCCTTGCTGACCGCGCCCTCACGCAGGATCAACGCGTCCGGCCCGGTGAGATCAACAATGGTCGAGGCGACGTTCTCACCGCTGAGCCCACCGTCGAGATACACCGGCACGGCGTCACCGAGCTGATCCCTGGCCTCCTGCGCGCTGGACGCCGGGGCGAACCCGGTCTTGTTCGCGCTGGACACGGCCATCGGACCGACATCGCGCAACAACTCGAGCGCAACCGGATGCAACGGCATGCGCAACATCACCGTGCCGCGCGTCTGCCCCAAGTCCCAGGCCAGGCTGGGCGCGTGCGGCAACACGATGCTCAACCCACCGGGCCAGAACGCCTCGATGAGCGCCCGAGCCTGCCGAGGCACGCTGAGCACCAGCCCGTCGATGGTGGTCCAAGACCCCACCAACACCGGCACCGGCATGTCAGGCCCGCGCCCCTTGGCGTCGAGAAGACTCCGGACGGCCTCCGCGTCGAACGCGTCGCAGCCGATCCCGTAAACCGTGTCGGTGGGCAGGACGACAAGCCGCCCGCTCCGCACCGCACCGGCCGCGGCGGCGAGTCCAGCCGCGCGGTTGCTCGGTTCGCTGCAGTCGTAAACCGTGCTCACCTCGCTGAGCCTAGCCAGCCGCCCCGACCGAGTGACGCAAGGCCTGCCTTAGTCACGCAGCGCTCTCCCCGCCCCTCAACCCCAGGCCGCTACGGTGAGGTCGATCTGGGGGATTGATGGTGTCGCCGATCATCACGCCGTACTCACAGAACTACCCGCCCCACACCCCAACCCCGCCATCCAGTACGGCGGCGTGGCGGTCCACGACGCTTGCGCGCTGATCCCGATCGACTGCCTGAGCTCGCTCGGCGTCTCACTCTCCCCCGACCACATACGATCGGCCACGAGCACCTGGACACAGACGTCCCGGCGGAAGCCGCGATCACACCGGGCGCCCGCGAAGCAATCAGCCGATGTTCGTACCCGCTGTCCAACAACAGCCTGTACAACTTGCCCTAGCGCGCCGATCTGGTCGTGGACATCAACTTCGACGACAAGAACCCGCCCCCTACGGCACCCTGGACACTCCAGCTTTCGCCACGGCGCTGAAAACCCCTGCCCTACGGGGAATCTCGTCCGGCCCGACCGCCCGGTCCGCCACGTCTGCACATCCCCGGTGGACCAGGTGAAGAACCCGTGCTCGGTGGCGAGCCGAGACGCTTTCACGCTGGCATTCCCCCGTCCACCGGCACCCCGCAATGGTCGAGGGCAGCTACCCCCTCAAGGCCTCGGTCGCCAAGCCCCCGCCAGCAGCGACGCCCGCCTCGGCGCTCCTTCGTGCCGCCGCAGCAACATCGTGCCGAGGGGCACCCTGAACACAGCGCAGACCACACCCCAGCTGGTGCCCGCGGCCCAGTCGATCTCATCGGTGGGCGTCTTCCGCTGACCGAAACCCGCGCGTTCATTCTCACTTAGCGCGTTCACGACCTCCCTGACCAGGCAAAGTTTTAGCCCAAACGGGGATGAGTAGTTCAACGCATCCCCCAAACGGGCGCACAACTGTAAGGTCATGAGCCGACCACAGAGCGCAATCGGGGAGGGTCGAGCTTCTGTGTCCGAAGAAGCAACATCATGGGGGAAGCCCGCACGCAGCCTGACGAGCAAGTCCGTCCAGGCAGCGCTGGGCAGCGGCGCCGCAGACATCGCGGCAGCCAGCAAGGCGGTGGCTGCGGCCACCGCGTCCGGAACGTTCTCCGTCGATCCGGACGTCGTTGACAGCATGATCAAGAAGCTGACCGATCTGCAGGATCAGCTGGACAGGATGTTGCGCCGGTCGCACGAGCTAAGTCAGGACACCAAGCTCGGTGACGGATATGCCCGTGTGATCAGCCAGAACAACTCGCAGTTCGGCGAAGCAGCTACGGGACAGGTTCGGGAAGCTATCCGCGAAATCAATACCCTGAAGACCGCAATCGAAAAGAGTCGCGCTTCCTACCAGAACACAGACCAGGCTGGCGCCGATTCACTCAAGAACCTCAACGGGAAGTCATGAAGCGCATCCTCATCGCCTCCGCCATCGGCCTGGCGGCACTGACCGCAGGCTGCACCGGCACTACCGGCGAAGCCAAACCGGATCCAACCACCAGCAGCTCAGCCCCTACGGGCGACTCCAAGCTCGCATCGATCAAGCCGTGCGAGCTGCTTTCTGAAGCAGAGGCGACAGGCCTCGGCTACACCTATCCCGGCGAAGACGCCGACATCGGCACGGCGGATGGCTGCGACTGGATCATCAGTGGCAACGGCGGGACCAGCGCGAGCATCCGCACTAAGTCCGGAATCAAGGACTTGAATCCCAAGAGCGACAAGATCTCGGACGTCAAAATCGGCCGATTCTCCGGCCTCAAGGTCGAGGCACCGGACGGTGACAAGGGTGCGTGCACCATCTTGATCTCTGTCACCGACGGCTCCTCGGTTTCAATCCTCTCGACCATGGGCGCGAGCCTGGACACGTCCGCTGCGTGCGAGCGTGCATCCAAGGTGGCGGACCTGGTCGGACAGAAGTTGTCGTAACAACGCCCGAGGGGGGAATCTCATGGCGCCCACCAAGCCCACCGTCCAACCGTCGACGGAGAACTACCCGGCCCAAGAGCACGACCACATGAAGAACCTGGTCAACCAGAATTACGATCCGACCGCCGCGACAAGCGTGATCGACGCATGGACGCAGTTCGGTACCAAGTTCCGAGAGCTGGCGCAGGACTTCAACAAGATCGTCAACGACTCGCAGGGCGGGTGGAACGGTGCGGCTGCCGAGGGGGTTCGGCAGGCGCTGACCAAGGTCAGCAAGTTCGCTGACGAGACGGGTACGGCCTTTCACAGCACGGCCGGCGCCATTGCGGTGCAGCGGGATGCGGCGGTGCAGGCGAACCGGAGCATGCCGACGCCCGTCGAGTTCGACCCGTTGAAGATCGCGGGCAAGTGGGGTACCGCTGCCGTCATCGCGCCGCCGGCCATGATCGGCGGGGCCGTCGAGATGATCTCCACGCACAACGAGAAGCAAGAGGCCAAGCAAGAAGCTGTGCGGGTCATGCAGCAGCGGGACACCACGATGATGTCCGCGGCGCAGTCGATGCCCGCCTTGGACGCCACCCCTGAGGTCACCAAGGACCAGGGTGTCACGCAGACGAGCAGCACCACGCACTCGCAGAGCCTCAGCAACGTCAACACCGTCCGGCCCCCGGCCAGCACGGGCATGCCGGTTGGCACGAGCAACAACGGCACCACCAACCCGGCTTGGGTCGCGCCGCCGTCGACGCCGCCGCCCGCACCGGGCAACAACCAGAACCTCCCACCCGGCGGTCAGAACAGGCCGCTGATCGCGCCGCTCAGCGGGTTTCCGCCCGGCAGCCGGCCTCCTGGCGGCGGCCAGACCGGCAGGCCACCCGGCGGCGGTGCAGGCAGGCCTCCTGGTGGCGGCACTGGCATGCGGCCGGGCGGTGGTGGCGGCGGCGGTACAGGCGGTGGCGGCGCGGGTCGTGGCATGGGTCCCGGTGGCATGGCCGGAGCCGCCGGTCGCGGCATGGGCAGCTTCGGACCGGCCAACCCCGGCGGTGCCGCGGGCGTCATGGGGACTGGCGGTGGTCCGGGCGGCGCTGGTGCTGGTGCCGGGGCTGCCGGACGCGGGGGCGCGGCCGGTGCGGGTGCCGGAGGTGCCGGAGGTGGCGCGGGCCAGGGCGAGGAGGACAAGGAGCACAAGTCCAACTACCTGATCCCGACCGACGAGTTCTTCGACGACGATCGCATGGTCGCGCCGCCGGTGATCGGCGGATGAGGCAGATCGCTCAGCTCTCCCTGCCCGCGTTCGAGGTCCTCTGGGAGGACCTGCGGGCGGGGAGCATTCCGTATCCGTTCGACGTCAGCCAGCACGGCGAGACGTTGGACGAGCGCGCCCGCATCAAGGCCGCGGTGCACAGCGATCTCGAACGCCGGGGGCTCGCGCGGCGCGGCAGGCCGGAGCCCGACCTCGAGGACGCGCTGAACCTGTTGGCACGGCCCGAGTTGCGCGTCATCGCCATGTGCATTCCGGACATGAACCAGCAGAAGCTGGTCCGGGCCAGCGTGGTGGCGCGCGGCGGCTACGCGGTGCTGGTGACCCAGGAGGACACCACCGTCACGTTGAAACTGGTGCAGCCCAACGAGATCGCGACCAGCCTGGCGAACGTCATGCCGCCGGGGCGCCCCGGCCCTGGCAAGCCGGTGACGGTGCCGGGCGAGGCCTTCGAAGCCCAAGCGCCACAGCAACAAGGCTTTCGGCAGGCGGTCCGCACGGCGGAGAACGACGACGTCCGCCTCGCCAAGCAGATGCTGACCGGCCCGGCCATCGGCAACGGCCACTTCGTCGTCCAGCTGGCACAGGGCCGCACCAAGCGGGACTTCCCGCCGATCACCTGGATCGACACGAACCAGGGCCGCTATTCCAACGTCGAGACCCGCAACGGCTGGTTCACCATCAGCCCGGCGGACAACATGGGCCTGGCACGACACCTCGGACAGGTGCTGGCGATGACGAGCGAGCGATGAACCCGGAACAGATGATCGCGGACCTCGAGTCCAAGGCGCAGCAGCTCCAGCAACGCTCCCAGCAGATGCAGGAGCAGATCCAGAACGCCAGCAGCACCATCACCTCCCCCAACGAGGCGGTGACCGTGCGCGTGGCACCCAACGGCGCGTTGCAGCACATCGAGTTCTCACCGGTAGCGATGCGCCTGACGCACGTCCAGCTGAGCCAGCTCGTGATGCAGACCGTGCAGAAGGCCCAGATCCAGTCGGCCGAACAGGTGGCGTCCATTGTGGAGCCCGAGTTCGGCGGCACCAAGGCCATGGACTTCCTGCGCAGCTTCATCCCGCAGCCCGACGAAGAGGAACCGCCGCCACCGCCCGAGGACGGCCAGGTCATGCGCGAGGTGTCCTGGAACGGCCCTGCGCAGCAGCCACCGCCACCGCCGAGGCCCTCGCGGCCCGCGGACGACGATGACGACGGCTTCGGGAGCGTGCTCCGATGACCGGTTTCAGCGTTGACCCGAGCGAGCTGCATTCGTTCGCCACCGGCCAGTTGTCGCGTCAGCAGGCACTCGAAGCAGCAGCAGAGAAGGCGTCCGGCGTGAACCTTGGCGGCGACACGTTCGGGGTGCTGCTGCAGTTCTTCGCCAACGACGCGGAAGAGACCGCGCACAAGACGGTCGAGGCCATCCGCCAGCTCGCCAAAGGGGTCGGCGAAGCTGCGGAGAACACCAAAACCACAGCGATTTTCTACGAGCAGAACGAGGACACCAACCGCGGTCGATTCGGCGGGCCGCGATGAACACCTGGACCGGTTGGGACTCCACCGGCAATCCGTTCGGAACCGACAACTTCGCCGGTGCCGGGGTTTTCGAGTCCCTGGCCCAGACCGTCGACTCGATGGGCAGGCTCGGCGACGGAGACGCCGCTGAGCTGGGGCTCAACGCGGCCGCGCTGGGCCTCGACGCGCTCGGCGTGTTCATGGACCCTGTCGGCGCGCTCGCAACCGCCGGCATCGGCTGGCTCATCGAGCACCTCAGTTTCCTGCGTGAACCGCTGGACTGGCTCGCGGGCAACGGCGACAAGATCAAGGCCGCGGTCGGCACGTGGAACCAGGTGTCCGTCGCGATCGCGCAGATCGCCGACGAACAGAACAAGGCGGTGCAGAGCCAGGTCGGTTCGTGGCAGGAGGCAGCTGCCGAGCGCTTCCGGTCGAGCCAGAGTCAACTCGCCGGCGAGATCACCGCGGTCAGCAAGTCCTGTGCGGCGGCCGCCGAGCAGATCGCCACGGCGGGCACGATCACCGCCGCGGTTCGCGGCATGCTCCGTGACCTCATCGCCATGTTCATCTACGAGGTCATCCGCAACGCGATCATCGCGCTCGCTTCCTCGTACGTGTCCCTGGGCAGCTCGATCGCGGCGTTCTCGGCGTGGGCAGTCGGACGTGGCGCCGTGGTGCTCGGCAAGATCACTCAGCAGATCGCCAAGCTGATGAAGGTCATCACCAGGATCGCCGGCAGGCTCAAGGGTCTGTTCGCCAAACTGGGCGATGTGCTGGCGCGGCTCGCGCGATTCGGCAAGGGCGGCGGCCGAGCGGTGGACGCGCCGAGCGTGCCCCGCACACCAAAGGCCGACGCCGTGAGCGACGCGGGCAAACGGCTGGAGGACTGGGGACAGTCGCGTCCAACCGCAGGCGAGGCGTTCGACAAGCTCAAGCAGGGTGGCCGGGAACTCAAGGACGGCTACCTGGACGCCGGCAACACCTGGAAGAACAAGTACGAGGAGCCCTATGGCGAGAGGGTTCCGTCCAAGCCGTGGCAGCAAGACGCTGTGGACGCGTACACGCCGTTCAAGCCGATCACGAAGGCTGACGGATCCGTCACCCCGCACTCGGTGCCGAACGTGATGGACGGCGGCTACCAGATCAAACTCGGCGCGGACGTCCTCCGCGAAACGTCCAAGCAGGACGAGCTGCAGACGGAAGGCATACCGGACAACGAGAAGAAGGCGTTCGAACGACAGCAGGGATATCTGGACCTGTGACCTCTGCTGACGATCAGCCGCACCGCACTGGCCGGAAGCGCTGGGCTGTGCTCTTGGCGGTGGCGCTCGGTTGTGCTGTCGCAGCGCCACTTCTGGCGATGAAGGGCGACCTGACATCGTTTCTCGCCATCGGCATCGCGCTGGTGTGCGGAGCTGCCGCCTGGTTCGCGACGAAAAAGCTGCGTCCTTGGAGCCAGTCATCGGCATGGGCCCTGCTCGTTGTCGTCGCGATCGCGTTCGTGTCGTCGGTGGGCATCAAGTCGCTGTGGCTCACGGCTTTCGGCGAGCCTGCGAACGGCTGTGTGGTGACCAAGCAGTCGTCCCACACCCCTCGCCGATCACCGACCTACTTCTGGAACGACCTGAACTGCGGCTCCCTGCAGATCACCTACCGTCCCAGCCCCGGTCACACGACGAAGCCGGTCGGCGGGCGGATCGACCTGGTGGTGGACAGCAAGGGAATCGCGGGCTATGCGGAGCCGGACACGATCAAACCGCTGATGAGCGCTCTGGTAGGCGTCGCGGCGCTGGCAGGGGCGGGGTTCATCGCCTCCGTGCTCTGGTGGCCGCCGAAGAAACCGAAGAAACGGCCGGACAAGCCCAAGCTCGAACGCGGATTCCTCTAGGTAGGCGCACACGCGGTCGCGCGCGAGGCGGCGGATCCTCGTAGCGCGCGACCGCGTGCCCTCCCCAGCGTGAAAACATACGGCCGTTTGGCCTCAATGCGATGAACCGTCGTGTTATTGGCCAGGATTTGGCAACTCCGCCCACGACTCCACGACTCGCAGGCCGCTGCGCAGGGCGGTGAGGCCCTCGCGGAACACCACCATCATGCGGCGGATGGGCACGTCGGAGGCTTCCAGGCGGTGGGTGCTCTTCAGCAGCGCTTCCACGCCTGGCACCAACTCCGCCAGTTCGGAGACGAAGGCGGCCTGGAAGGAAGCTTCGGCGGCGCGCAGCAGGCGGTCCGTCTCGAAGGCTCGGCGCTCGAACGAACGGCCCGCGTCGCGCAGGCGGATGGCGGCGGGGCCCAATGCCGGCCAGTCGATGCCCAGCAGGGACTGGAACTCCGTGACGACATCGGACGTCGAGCGGATCACGGCTTGCACGTCGCGGGAGAAGCGGTCCAGTTCTAGGGCGACGTCGACTTCTACTGCGGGCGCACCGACCAGGAGGGCGCGCTCGGCGGCTTCGACGCGGTCTACCAGTTCGCCGGCCAGCGAGAGCATTGTGCGGCGCCACAAGGGAGACGACGGGCCTTCGAGCCAGGCTTCGCGGACGCTGCGGTGCTGGCGTTCCACCACCAGTTGCACGGCCAGGTCCGGGTTGTCGGCGGTCAGGTGGTCGGCGCCCAGCAGGACGACCGGGAGCAGGAGGCCGCGGACGCCCTCGACGAAGGCCTGGTTGTAGAAGAGGAAGAGTTCCTCGCGGCAGTACGGGCGGTCGAAGTAGCGGCGGGTGAGGACGGGCAGGAAGACGGTTGTGCTGCGGACCGCGGCGCGCAGGGTTGGCTGGACGAGGTCTCCCCAGCCGATGGACTCGCGGTCCAGGAAGATCTCCAGGGCTCGGCCGCGGTCGGCGTAGGCGTAGTGGCGCAGCGAGGACGCGAACGGGGTCACGAAGTCCATGACCGTGTCGTCCTGGCGGGCGTAGCTCAGGAAACAGCGGATCGGCGGGGCGTCCGAGAAGGGCGTCATTTGCCCTCGTTCGGCGCATTGACAATTCGCAATTCGTCCACCTTTGACGGATTCCGATCTGGACCCACTATTGTGCCAGCAACAGAGAAAAATACGTGTTGTTCGTTGTCACATCATGTCCCTGACCAGCACAAACACAGAGTGCTTGATTCAATGACAGAAAGTGGACAGGACAATGTCAACTCCCGCGGCGACGACGGGAAGCGATTCTCCGAAGTTGCGCGACGACACGACCCGCTTCCTCTGCGGAGCCGCGCACCGCGACGAGGAGTTCGCGGACTCGGCCATTCGCGAGTACCTCGTGGAGGCCACTCGGTCGATTCCGCGTTCGCCGGGCGTCAACGCCGGCGCGGTGTTGCGGGAGGCGGTGGCGGCTCGCACGAGGCGCAAGGTGCGAGACGCCGTGCTGTTGGTGCTGGCGGTCGCGGTGCTCTTCGCCGGGAGCGGGACGCTGCTCGGGGCGTGGCTGCTGATCGCCTTGACCGTCGCGCTCGGGGCCGGGGCTCGCACGGGGCTCGGTCAACGCGTGCGGCGAGCGTCGCCGCACGTGCGCGGGCCGCTCGCGCTCGGTTCGGTGGCGGGCGGGATCGCGCTGTTGTTCGTGCTGTACAAGCTCACCGACGAGTTCTCCGAGAGCAGCAGCTACAGGCGGTACTACGAAGAGTACGAGCAGGAGAGCGGCGGCGGCGCGATCGCCATCGTGATCATCGGGATCGCGTTGATCTTCGCGGTGCTGCTGGCCGACCGGGTGATCACGTGGCTGCTGATGACGAAGAGCTTCCGCCGCGCCCACTTCAGCACCGGCAGGCCCGAGGAGGAGCTGTGGCGCAACGAGTGGAAGTTCCGCCGGCTTGGGCACTCGAACTACGCCGAAGCGCTCGCGCTGTACCCGATCGACGACGACGAGCCTGATAACCCGGACGAAGCGCAGGTGATCGTCTACCACGGTTATCGGCCCTTCGTCGGCTCCGGCGTGATGTTCGAACCGTGGTCCATGGCGCTGCCTTTGAAGCCCGCCAAGGAGAAGACCGAGGCACCGATGCCCGGATTCGCCCTGCCCGAGCTGTACGAGCACCTCACCGCCGAACTGGTCAAGACGGGCCGATCACCCTCGCTCTCGCCCGGCCACCGGCTGCGCGGGCTCAGGACGGGCGATCGCGTCGTCATCTCGTCCGTCGAGCTGATCGACCACATCGAGGACGCCGAGGCCCGGATCGTTTTGCCGGACAAGGACCACTCGCCGGAAACAGCGGTCGCCAGGTCCGTTGTGGACGATCTGATCGCCAGGCCGATGGAGTGGATGCGGTACTTCCGCTCGTTCCAGGTCGAGACGTGGGACCGCGACGTCGTGGTGTCCGCGTATCTGACGTTCGGGCTGGACGAGGAGATGCTCTACGTCGAGTGGACGCCCTGCATCCTGTACCCGATCCAGGCGCGGCACCGCGAGATCGACGTGCTGCCCGAGCAGTCGATGCGCCCGTTCAACGAAGCGATCGTCGACCTGCTGAAGTTCCCCGCCTCGGTGCCCAAGCGGTTCGCGACGGCCGTGGGCTGGATCAACCCGATCCACCAGGCGGAAAACACGTTCGTCGCCGCACGGTACGGCGCCAGCACCAGCCTGCGCGAGCTCGCCAGCGAGAACCAGGTGGACAACTACTTCCAGCTCACCGACGTCGAGCGCTACATCAAGGTGCTGGAGTCACGGCTGCTCCGCACGATGGGCGAGTTCCTGCAGAGCAAGGGAATCTCGGTCACCGAGTTCATGGAACAGGCCATGCAGGTGACGAACAACAACGTGCACATCACCGGCCCGGTGATCTCCAGCAACATCGCCACGGCCGGCAAGGCACGCACGGGCAGCACGAAGGTCGGCACAGCCAAGGAAAGCTGATGAGCGAACGGAACTTCGAAATCCACGGGCCGGTGATCGGCAGCAATGTCGGCACCAGCGGACGCGCCAGAACCGGGAACGTCCACATCGGACGGATCAAGGACGTCGCCGCCGTGTTGCGGCTCCTCGACGAACTGCGCGAGGACCTGAACGCTGCCAAAGCGCCGACGGCGACCATCGAGGCCGTCGACGACCTGCGGGTGGAGGCGCGCAAACCTCAACCCAGCAAGGACGTCACCGAGCACCTGATGGAGAAGCTGGCCGACCGCGGGCTGGGCGAGCAGATGAAGGACCTGGCGAAGGCCTTCGACGCCCTCTTCTGAAGTCCTACAGCACCCTGCGGGCGGTCGCGAACCTCGGCCGCCCCGCCAGGTCGGCGTGATCGGCGACGTCGGTGAGCACCCGGCGCGCCGACAGCAGCGCCGGCACGGACTCGCCCTGCGTGTCGTCGTGCTCGATTCCGACAGCCCCACCCGGCTTGAGCCACCGCGCTGCCGCCGACACGACGTGCCGGATGACGTCCAGCCCGTCCGCGCCGGAGAACACCGCGTGGTGCGGGTCGTGCACGCCGACCTCGGGCTGCACTTCAGTTCCCTCTGGCACGTAAGGCGGATTGCACACCACGAGATCCACCAGACCGTCCAGATCGGACAGCAGCGAGGGATTCGTGGCGTCACCAGAGTGCAGCCGGATCGGCGTGTCCCCGGCCGCGATGCGCGCCTCGGCGTTGCGCCGCGTCCACGCAAGCGCTTGCGGATCGATCTCGACCGCGTGCACCACCGCGTCCGGCCGGGCCTGCGCGATCGACAGCGCCAACGCCCCGGTTCCCGTGCACAGATCCACGACAACCGGCGAAGAGACGCCCACCAGCGACTTCAGGCCCCACTCCATCAGCAGCTCGGTCTCCGGCCGCGGCACGAACACGCCGGGCCCGACCTCGACCGAGATCGCTCCCATCGGCGCCCAGCCGAGGATGTGCTGCAACGGAATCCGCGACGCCCGCGTCCGGACGAGCTTGTGCAGCTGGTCGATCACCGACGGGTCGACCAGCGGGATGAGCGGCAGCCGCCCGCGCTCCACGCCGAGCACGTGCGCGGCTAGGTACTCCGCGTCGACGCGCGGACTGTCCACGCCCGCCTCGGCGAGGATCTTCGCCGCCTCGGAGACGGCGAGGCGGAGCGGCTGCCGGTTCATCATGAGAAAGTGAAGTTACCTCAGAAGTTGATCATGTGCCCGGCCAGGCCGTGCACGGCTTCCTTGACGGCCTCGCTCAGCGTCGGGTGCGCGTGCACGTTGCGCGCGACCTCGTGCACCGTGAGGTCCCACTGCTGCGCCAGCGTGAGCTCGGGCAGCAGCTCGGTGGCCTCGGGGCCGATGATGTGGCCGCCGAGCAGCTCGCCGTGCGTGCCGTCGCTGATCAGCTTCACGAACCCGGCGAAGTCGCCGAGGCCGTGCGCCTTGCCGTTCGCGGTGAACGGGAACTTCGCGACCTGGACGTCGAAGCCCTTCTCCCGGGCCTGTGCCTCGGTGTAGCCGAACGACGCGATCTGCGGCTGGCAGAACGTCGCCCGCGGGATCATCACGTAGTCGAGTTCCATGGTCTCGGCACCCGCGATGGTCTCCGACGCGATGATGCCCATCGACTCGGCGGCGTGCGCGAGCATCAGCTTCGCGGTGACGTCACCGATGGCGAAGATGTGCGGCACGGACGTGCGGCAGCGGCCGTCGATGTCGATGGCGCCGCGCTCGGTCAGCTTCACGCCGGTGTTCTCGAGGCCGTAGCCGTCGACGCGCGGCACGAAACCGATGGCCTGCATGACCTTGTCGGCCTCCAGCACCTCGGTCGCGCCGTTCTTCGACACGGACACGCGCACCTTCGGGCCGGACTCGTCGATCGACTCGACGCGGGTGCCGACGCGCACGTCGATGCCCAGCTTCTTGTAGCGCTTGAGCAGCTCGGCGGAGATCTCGGCGTCCTCCAGGGGCACCATCCGGTCGAGGAACTCGACGATGGTGACCTTCACGCCGTAGTTGTGCATCACGTAGGCGAACTCGACGCCGATCGCACCCGCGCCGGCGATGATGATCGACTCGGGCAGTTCCTCGGTCATGATCTGCTCTTCGTAGGTCACGACGCGGTCGGACTTCCGCGTGTTCGGCAGCATCCGGGTCGTGGCGCCCACGGCGATGATCGCGTGGCCGAACGTGATGGTCTCGTCCCCGACGGTCAGCGTGTGGTCGTCGGTGAAGTTGGCCCACCCGTTGTACTCGGTGATGCCGTTCTTCTTCATGAGGAAGTGCACGCCCTTGACGCGCCCGTCCGCGACCTTGCGGCTGCGCTGCCACGCCGCGCTGTAGTCGAAGCTGACGGTGCCGTCGACCTTGATGCCGAACGTCTTCTGCTCGTGCGTGAAGATGTGCGCGAGCTCAGCGTTGCGCAGCAGCGCCTTCGACGGGATGCAGCCGACGTTCAAGCAAACGCCGCCCCAGTACTTCTCCTCGACGATGGCGGTCTTCAGCCCCAGCTGAGCCGCACGGATCGCGGCGACGTACCCGCCGGGACCCGCACCCACGACCACGACATCAAAGTGTGCGCTCATAAGCACACCCTAGGTCCCGAGCTGCTCCTGCAAGAACTCAACCGTCCGTTTCCAAGCGTTCGCCTGAGCGTGCGCCGTGGCGTGCGGAACACCACCACCCGAGAAGGTGACACCAGGCCCCGGATAGGTCACGTCGGTGGCGGGCCGGTGCGGCGGGCCCGCGATCAGGTGTCCTGCCTCGGGATACACGACGTGCTCGTACGGGAACGGGTGCTCGTGGTCCTTCAGCCGCCGCAGCGCGACCTCGCTCAGCTCGGCGGACGGCCACCCGTCGTCGTGGCCGGACGAGATGAGCAACACACCCCCGACGATGTTCTCGACGCGGATCTCGGTGTCCTCGGGGATGCCGTCGCTCAGGTCGAACGCCAGCCGGAGCGGCACCGGTTCGTCGTTGACGATCTTGGCGCGCAGGTCTTCGCCCACGTAGTAAGGCAGGTACGGCAGCGGTTCGTCCTTGAGCGTCCACGACGCGGCTTCGTGCGAGAGCTTCTGCAGCAGGTTCGCGCCCGGCCCGATCGCCTGGGTGACCACGCCGCTGCCGACGATGCCCACAACCGCCCTGACCTGCGGGAACGTGGCGCCGACGAGGAGCGCCAGCTCGCCGCCGCGCGAGCCACCGATCACACCGATCTCGCCCGCGCGTTCGGACAGGTACTCGATCGCGGTGCCGAAGTACTCCAGCGGGATGTCTTCGAGGTGCTTCGGCAGGCCCGTCATGCCGAAGTAGCCGAGGGCAAGCGTGACGAACCCGTGCCCGGCCAGCAGAGCGGCGTCGGTCTCGTGGATGCCGCCTTCGGAGCCGCCGAGCACGATCACGCCCGGCAGGTCGCCTCCGTCGTCCTCAGGGGCGAACAGCGTGCCCACGAGACCGTTCTCGCGCACTTCCTGCCGTTCGACGCCCTCGGGCACGGTCAGGCGCTTGATCTCGATCTCGCCGGCGCCCTCGGCGGACAGGCACATCGGGCCTGGTTTGCCGCCGGTGCGTTCGAGGGACCAGAACAGGCCCATCGGATCGACACCGGAGTAGGTGCCTTCTTCAGGGGCGTGCCTGGTGAGGTCCACCACGCCGCGTTCGTCGGCCTTGAAGACGCCGTGGGACGCGCGGTCTCCTGTGGACAGTTGGACGGTGATCTCGTCGCCGGGAGGAAGGCCCACGACGACTACGTCGACCGGTTGGTCGAGGGGCGCTATCTGCGGGTTCACCAGAATCTCGGCCACAACGCGCCCCTCTCACGTCGGATTAACCGCCTGCGAGCCGTTCTGCCCGGTCAGCGGCGGCCAGAGCGTCCACCACCGCGTCCAGGTCGCCGTCGAGCACCTGGTCCAGGTTATGCGCTTTGTACCCAACCCGGTGATCAGAGATGCGTGATTCGGGGAAGTTGTAGGTCCTCACCCGTTCACTCCGGTCGACCGTCCGGATCTGGGTGCGACGTGCGTCACTCTGCTCCTGCGCCTTCTGCTCCTCGGCGAGCGCCACCAGGCGACTCTGGAGGACCTGCATGGCGCGGGCCTTGTTCTGCAGCTGGCTGCGCTCGTTCTGGCAGGACGTGACGATGCCGGTCGGCAGGTGCGTGATGCGGACCGCGGAGTCGGTGGTGTTGACCGACTGCCCGCCCTTGCCGCTCGACCGGTAGACGTCGATGCGCAGGTCCTTCTCGTCGATCTCGACCTCGGCGGTCTCCTCGGTCTCCGGGAAGACGAGGACGCCGGCGGCGGACGTGTGGATGCGGCCCTGCGACTCGGTGACGGGCACGCGCTGCACGCGGTGCACGCCGCCCTCCCACTTCAGCCGGCTCCAGACGCCGTCCGGGGTCGTCGCCTTGGCCTTGATGGCGACCGTGACGTCCTTGAACCCGCCCAGGTCGGAGTCGGTGCCGTCGAGCATCTCAACCTTCCAGCCCTGACGCTCCGCATACCGCGTGTACATGCGCAGCAGGTCGCCGGCGAACAGCGCGGACTCCTCGCCGCCCTCACCGGACTTGATCTCCAGCAGCACGTCGTCGCTGTCGTGCGGGTCGCGCGGCAGCAGGAGTTCGGTGAGCTTCTCCTCCAGCTTGGGGAGCTGCTGTTCGAGCTGCTCGACCTCTTCCTGGAAGGACCGGTCCTCAGCGGCGAACTCCTTGGCCGCCTCGAGGTCGTTCTTGACCCGCTCGATCTCGCGGGAGGTCTGCACGATCGGCCCGAGCTGGGCGTACCGCTTGCCGAGCTTGCGCGCCCTCGCCTGGTCCGCGTGCACGCCGGGGTCGGCGAGCGTCTTCTCGAGCTCGTCGTACTCGGCGAGCAGGCTGTCCAGCGACTGCGACACGGTCTGTGGCTCCCTGTGTTGGGTTCCTGATGATGGACGCTGAAACGGCAACGGCGCCCGACCTCGGCTCGCTTGCCGAGGTCAGGCGCCGTGAAAGCAGCTACTTGTTGCGCTTGCCGTACCGCGCCTCGAAGCGCGCGACGCGACCGCCGGTGTCCAGGATGCGCTGCTTGCCCGTGTAGAACGGGTGGCAGTTCGAGCACATCTCGACGCGGACCTCGGCCGCCGAGGTGGTGCTGCGAGTGGTGAAGCTGTTGCCACAGCTGCACGACACCTGGGTCGTGGTGTACTCGGGGTGGATTCCAGTCTTCAAGATCTTGTCCCTTTCAAGGATGGCCGCCGGGTCCCTGTTTGTGAGCGGGTGAACCGGAGCCGGACTCGACCGTTTAGTTTGCCAGACCGTGCAACACGTGCAAAAACGCGGTTGTTCCCGAGAGCGCTCCGGCGCGTTTGACGTGGTTGATGTCACAACCGCTTAACCCCCCTGATAGGCCGTTCGGCGCAAGGTGTGGCCGTTCAACCACATACGGCTCGGTGGTGGTGGTTGTCACCGTTCAAACTGTGTGCCGTGTTCTGCACCGCCGAGCGGCCCATGAGCCAGCGCCTGTGGCTGGCCGTGCCGTTCCTGTTCTCCGCCGCCGTGTTCGGCCTGATGGGGTCGGCAGGGCTGATCACCACGTCCTGGACCACGGTGCCGCTGTCGCCGGTCGTGTCCGGTGCCGGCGTGGCGGTCGCGGCTGCCGTGTCGGGTGGCGTGCAGTGGAGGCGGTCGTGGCAACGGCACTGGCTGCGGTGGCCGTACCTGGCGGCAGTGCTGGCGTTCGGGGTCCTGGTGGGCGCGGTGGAGGTTCCCGCGCTGGTCACGACCGTGGTGGGGTTGCCGGTGCTGCTCGGGCTGGTGTTCCAGTGCCTGGTGCAGAACGACGAGAGCCGGCCGACCGCGGACTGCCGCTGACCGTCGCGCGCCGCTGACCAACGGCCGTGGACGCGGCGTGGGAGTCCATCGCCGCTGCGCGACGATTGCGATTGGGGCTTGACCTCGAGCCTCTGGCGAGGCGCTGAATCGGCCGGAAAAGGCCGGTAGCTTCGCGACCGGCCGAGCCCAGCAGGGAAGCACCTCGCCCCCTCGAGGTAAAGCCCCAATCGCAACGCCTGGGTGTGCACCGCTGCCCGCTGTGCACCGCTGCCCCGCGGCGGGTGCCTGACCTCGGCGTTCGAGTGAACAGACGTGAAAAGACCCCCGGTGACCTGCACCGGGGGTCTTTTCACGTGAAACTTGCGCGGGCCGTCAGTCCTGCTCGGAGCCCGGCGTCGTCTTCGCCACCTGCATCAGGAACTCGATGTTGGTGCGCGACTTGCGGAGCCGGTCGAGCAGCAGGTCGATGGCCTGCTGGCCGTCCAGGGCGTGCAGCACGCGGCGGAGCTTGTGCGTGACCGCCATCTCGTCCGGGGAGAGCAGGAGCTCTTCCTTGCGAGTGCCCGAGCTGTCGACGTCGACGGCCGGGAAGGTGCGCTTGTCGGCGATCTTGCGGTCGAGCTTGAGCTCGGCGTTGCCGGTGCCCTTGAACTCTTCGAAGATCACCGAGTCGCCGGCGGAACCGGTCTCGACCAGCGCCGTTGCGATCACCGTGAGGGAGCCGCCGCCTTCGATGTTGCGGGCGGCGCCCAGGAAGCGCTTCGGCGGGTAGAGCGCCGTGGAGTCGACACCACCGGACAGGATTCGTCCGGAGGCCGGGGCTGCCAGGTTGTAGGCGCGGCCCAGGCGGGTGATCGAGTCCAGCAGGACGACGACGTCGTGGCCCATTTCGACCAGGCGCTTGGCGCGCTCGATCGCGAGCTCCGAGATGGTCGTGTGGTCCGACGGCGGACGGTCGAAGGTCGAGGCGATGACCTCGCCCTTCACCGAGCGCTGCATGTCGGTGACCTCTTCCGGACGCTCGTCCACCAGGACGACCATCAGGTGGCACTCGGGGTTGTTCGTCGTGATCGCGTTCGCGATCGACTGCAGCACCGAGGTCTTGCCGGCCTTCGGAGGCGACACGACGAGGGCGCGCTGGCCCTTGCCGATCGGCATCACCAGGTCGATGACACGGGTGGTGAGGATGTGCGGCTCGGTCTCCAGGCGCAGACGCTCGTTCGGGTAGAGCGGCGTCAGCTTGGTGAAGTCCGGGCGGTTGCGCGCCTCTTCCGGGTCCAGGCCGTTGATCTTGTCGACGCGGACCAGCGGATTGAACTTCTGGCGCTGCTGCTCACCGTCGCGCGGCTGGCGGACGGCGCCGGTGAGGGCGTCGCCACGGCGCAGGCCGTACTTGCGGACGAGCGAGAGCGAGACGTAGACGTCGTTCGAACCGGCCAGGTAGCCCGACGTGCGGACGAACGCGTAGTTCTCCAGCACGTCGAGGATGCCCGCGACGGGGAGCAGGAC
This sequence comes from Lentzea sp. NPDC054927, assembly GCF_053610285.1. Classification (NCBI taxonomy): domain Bacteria; kingdom Bacillati; phylum Actinomycetota; class Actinomycetes; order Pseudonocardiales; family Pseudonocardiaceae; genus Lentzea; species Lentzea sp. NPDC054927. The sequence goes on along the minus strand of NZ_JBSGXZ010000032.1, from coordinate 9,382 downwards.
GTCGTCGTCGCGGACCTCTGTCTCGCGGTCCGGACGCTCGCCGCCCTCGCTGCGGCCACCGCGGCGGCGACGGTCGCGGAAGCGGCCACGACGGCCATCGCCGTCGTCGTCACCCTGCGGGCCGCCACCCTGGCGGTCGTTGCGATCACCGCGGTCACCGCGGTCGCGGTTGCGGTCACGGCCGCCCCGGTCACCACGGTCGCCGCGCTCGTTGCGGTCGCCACCACGGTCCTGGCGCTCGGAACGGTCGGAACGCTCACCGCGGTCCGGACGCTCGGTGCGCTCACCACGGTCCTGGCGCTCGGTGCGCTCGCCCCGGTCCTGACGCTCGCCGCGGTCGGAACGCTCAGCGCGATCCGGACGCTCGGTGCGCTCGGGACGTTCGGCGCGCTCAGGACGCTCGGTGCGCTGCTGCTCCTGCTGCGGCTGCTGGCCCTCGCCCGCTTCGGCGTTGCCGCCACCACGGCCGGAACGGCGGCGACGGTTTCCACGGCGCCCGCCCTCCTCGGAAGAGCGGCCACCGTCGTCGGCAGCGACGGACTCGGCGGCGGCAGGCTTGTCCGCTACCTCGAGCTGCTGCTGAACAGGCTTTTCAGCGATCTTTTCGACCACTTTGGCGGCCGGCTTCTCGGCAGGTGCCTTCGCGGTGGCCTTCTCGGCTTTCGCGGGCTTCTCCGCTTTGGCAGGGGCGCCAGAGCCCTGCTTCTCCTTGATGGCCGCGATGAGGTCGCCCTTGCGCAGACCTGCGGTTCCGGTGATGCCCATTTGGCCGGCGAGCTCGCGCAACTCAGCGAGCACCATGCCGGACAGACCCGCGCGGCGGCGCGGCGTCGTGCCGTTCGATGGGGTGGACAGAGCGTTCTCCTCGGCTCCAGAACCAGCGGCAGCTGCGACTTCGCTGCTCAGCAAATCGGTGTTGGTCACACAAGTCCTTCCTGACCAGGCCCCGCCTCCTACGCGGCCCAGCGGACCCGCCTTCCCACTTCAGCGGGGAACGGCGGTCAAGTCCGATGAAGACGGAAGCACGACGGCTTCCCTCAAGCACGGGACTTTTCTCAGATCACACGGCGATCGGGTGCCTCTTTTGCGTTCGCCCCGCCCGCACGGCACAGAGCCGGAACGCAAAAGGATTGCGACTCGGAACGAGTGTCCGAGCGCGACACCGGCGCCCGTGCGCGCGGTGACTGATCGCCCCCGAGAGTAGACGCCGGTCCCCCACCATGCAACAACCGGGGTCGGGCGTGTCAGTCCAATGGCCGAACGCGCACTCCGGAGGAGTCGACGTCGAGTCTCCGCACGTCGAAGCCGTGCACGTCCACCTCCGCGGGGAGGTCGCCGAACGCGATCACGGTGGGTCCCGCTCCGGACACGCAGGCGGGAACACCGAGCTTGCGAAGATCGTTGATCACCCGAACGGTGTCGGGCCACGCGGGCTCGCGGTAGTTCTGGTGAAGTCGATCCTCAGTCGCAGCAAGGAGAACGGACGGGTCCCTCGTCAACGCGTGCACCGCCAGGGCGGCTCGCCCCGCGGCGTGCGCGGCGTCGGCGTGCGGCACTTCGGCCGGAAGCAGGCCGCGCGTGGTCTTCGTGGACGACTCCTGCGACGGAATCAGCACGACCGGGCGCACCCGTGCGTCAGGTTCCGCTCGCACCGCGCGGTATCGCTCTCCCTCGGACCACGCAACAACAACGCCGCCATACAAAGAAGCAGCCGCGTTGTCCGCGTGCCCCTCGAACTCAGCAGCGATTTGCAACGCGTCCGTGTCCAACTCGCGACCCATCAGGGTGAATCCGGCTACGACACCCGCCACGATCGCGGCGGCCGACGAGCCCAGCCCCCGCGCGTGCGGAATGGTGTTGTGACACCTCAGGGCGAGGCCGCCGGTGTACCCGGTCGCGCGGACGGCCCGCACGACGAGATGGGTCTCGTCGAGCGGGACCTCACCCGAGCCGGCACCGTCCACGACGATCGAGAGGCCGTCGACACCTTCGCCGCCGGCCACCTCGACCTCGTCGTACATCCCGAGCGCCATGCCCAGCGCGTCGAACCCCGAACCGAGGTTCGCGGTCGACGCCGGGACGGAAACGAGGAACTTCACGCAAGCTCCAGCGCGTGTGCGACGGCGCCGGGGTCGACCGGGACCGGCTCGACCTCCGTGGTGCCAAGCAACGCGGTGTCGGGGTCCTTCAGACCGTGACCGGTGACGGTGCACACGACCGTCGAGCCCTTGGGCAGGCGCCCGTCCTCGGCGGTCATCAGCAGACCGGCGATGGACGCGGCCGACGCGGGCTCCACGAAGATGCCCTCGGACGACGCCAGCAGCCGGTACGCGGACAGGATCTGCTCGTCGGTGACGGCGTCGATCAGACCGCCGGACTCGTCCCGGGCGTTGATCGCACCCGTCCACGAGGCCGGGCTGCCGATCCGGATGGCGGTCGCGATGGTCTCCGGGTTCGCCACCGGCTCGCCGCTGACCAACGGGGCCGCGCCCGCGGCCTGGAAGCCGAACATGCGGGGCAGGCCCTTGTCGTACGACGTGTAGCCCTTCCAGTACGCGGTGATGTTGCCCGCGTTGCCGACCGGCAGGCAGTGCACGTCCGGCGCCTGGCCGAGCACGTCGCAGACCTCCCACGCGGCGGTCTGCTGGCCGACGAGCCGCACCGGGTTGACCGAGTTCACCAGCGTGACCGGGTACTCGGCCGCGGTCTTCGACGCCAGCTCCAGGCAGTCGTCGAAGTTGCCGTCGATCTGCAGGATCTTCGCGCCGTGCATGACGGCCTGCGCGAGCTTGCCCATCGCGATCTTGCCGCTGGGCACCAGCACGGCCGCCGTCAGACCGGCCTTGGCCGCGTAGGCGGCGGCGGACGCCGAGGTGTTGCCGGTGGAGGCGCAGATGACGGCCTTGAGACCGGAGGCGAGCGCGTACGTCATGGCCACGGTCATGCCGCGGTCCTTGAACGACCCGGTCGGGTTCGCACCCTCGACCTTGACCCACACGTCCGAACCGGTAGCCGCCGACAGACGCTTGGCGTGCACCAAAGGCGTGCCGCCCTCGTGCAGCGTCACGACCTCCGCGCCCGCCGGAATCTCGATGCGGTCCCGGTAGGCGTTGATGAGACCGGGCCAGCCTGCTCTGACAGTGCTCACTCGTTCGGGGCTCACTCTTCGCCCTCCACCCTCATCACGCTGACGACGTCCCGCACCACGGGCAGGCCACCGATTTTGTCCACAGTGGACCGCAGCGCGGCGTCGGTCGCCGCGTGCGTGACGATCACCAGACTGGCGTCCTCGATGCGGCCTTCCTGGCGCACCGCGGCGATGCTCACGTCGTGCTCGGCGAACACCGCGGCGACCTGCGAGAGGACACCGGGCTTGTCCGCCACGTCGAGGCTGATGTGGTAGCGGGTCGGCGTGTTTCCCATGGGCTGCGCGGAAAGCGCGGCGTAGGCCGACTCGCGCGGACCACGTCCGCTCGCGACCATGTTGCGCGCCACGGCGACCAGGTCGCCGACGACCGCGCTCGCCGTCGGGGCGCCACCGGCACCCTGCCCGTAGAACATCATCTCCCCCGCCGCGTCGGCCTCGACGAACACGGCGTTGAACGCGCCGTTGACGCTCGCCAGCGGATGCGTCCTGGGGATCATCGCCGGGTGAACTCGAACGGCGACTGATTCCTGGCCGGACGGGCTGGTGACGCGCTCGCAGATCGCGAGCAGCTTCACCGTGCGGCCGAGCCCCTTGGCCGCCGCGATGTCCGCCGCGGACACCGCACGGATGCCCTCGCGGTACACGTCCGACGCCGTCACGCGCGTGTGGAACGCAAGGGACGCAAGGATCGCGGCCTTCGACGCGGCGTCGAACCCGTCGACGTCCGCGGTCGGGTCGGCCTCGGCGTAACCGAGGCGCGAGGCCTCCTCGAGCGTCTCGGCGTAGCCGGCACCCGTGGCGTCCATCGCGGACAGGATGAAGTTCGTCGTGCCGTTCACGATGCCCATGACCCGCGTGATCCGGTCTCCCGCAAGGGATTCCCGCAACGGTCGCAGCAACGGGATCGCGCCGGCGACGGCGGCCTCGAAGTAGAGGTCCGCCCCGGACGCGTCGGCCGCCTCGAACAGGTCAGGACCGTGCTCGGCCAGCAGCGCCTTGTTCGCCGTGACGACGGACTTGCCGTTGCGCAGCGCCTCCAGCAGCAGGCCGCGCGTCGGGTCGATGCCGCCGATGACCTCGACGATCACGTCCACGTCGTCCGACTTCACCAGCGCCGCGGCGTCCGTGGTGAGCAGGTGCTCCGGTACTTCACGATGCTTGTTCGGCCTGCGCACGGCGATGCCCGCGAGCTCAACCGGCGCGCCGATGCGCTGGGTGAGGTCCTCGGCCTGGTCCGTCAGCAGCCGGACTACCTCGGTGCCCACCGTGCCGCACCCGAGCAACGCGACACGAATAGGTTTCACGGGGCCCGCCTCTTTGACTGACACTGCCTATACCTCCAGACGGAACAGATCGTCCTCGGTCTCACGACGCAGCAACAGCCGCGCCTCACCGTCGGTCACCGCGGCGAGCGCGGGCCTCGGAAGTCGGTTGTACCCGCTCGCCATCGAGTAGCAGTAGGCCCCGGTCGCAGCGATCGCCACCAAGTCTCCCGGTGCGAGGTCGTCCGGCAACCAGCAGTCACGAACCACGATGTCGCCGGACTCGCAGTGCTTGCCGACGACGCGGCACAGCACGGCCCGCGACTCCGGCTCCGCGGCGCGTGAGACCAGTTTGCAGTCGTAGACCGCGTCGTAGAGCGCCGTGCGGATGTTGTCGCTCATGCCGCCGTCGACGCTGACGTACCGGCGGCGCGCGCCACCGTCCAGCTCGACGTCCTTGATGGTGCCGACCTCGTACACGGTGACCGTGCCGGGGCCGACGATCGCGCGGCCGGGCTCGACCGCGATGCGAGGCATCTCCAAGCCGTTGTGCTCGCACTCCTTCTGCACGATGTTGTGCAGCTGCCGCGCGAGTTCGGCGGGCGGGGGCGGGTCGTCGTCCGGCGTGTACGCGATGCCGAGGCCGCCGCCGAGGTCGACGACGGCGAGCGTCGGGATGTCGCCGTGCTCCTTGCGCACGTCCGCGAGCAGGCCGATGACGCGGCGGGCGGCGACCTCGAAGCCGGACGCGTCGAAGATCTGCGAGCCGATGTGGCTGTGCAGGCCGACGAGCTGGAGGCCGGTCGCCTTGAGCACGCGGCGCACGGCTTCCGCGGCGTCGCCGGAGGACAGCGAGAAGCCGAACTTCTGGTCCTCGTGGGCGGTCGCGATGAACTCGTGCGTGTGCGCTTCGACGCCGACCGTCACGCGGATCAGCACCGGCTGCACCACACCGCGTTCGCGCGCGATCTGGTCGAGGCGCGCGATCTCGTGGTACGAGTCGAGCACGATGCCGCCGACGCCCGCCTCGACGGCCGCGGTCAGTTCTTCGACGCTCTTGTTGTTGCCGTGCAACGCGATGCGCTCGGCGGGGAAGTTCGCCCTGAGCGCGATCGCGAGTTCGCCGCCGCTGCAGACGTCGATCGAGAGGCCTTCCTCGGCCACCCACTTCGCGACCTGGACGCTCAGGAACGCCTTGGAGGCGTAGTGCACGAGCGTCGGGTCGCCGAACGCCTCGGCGTGCTCACGGCAGCGTGCGCGGAAGTCCTGCTCGTCCATGACGAACAGCGGGGTGCCGTACTGCTCGGCGAGCCCGCGCACGTCCACTCCCGCGAGTTCCACGACGCCAGAAGCGTTCCTGGAGGCGTTGCGCGGCCACACCGTCGGGTGCAGGTAGTCGAGCTGGTCGGCGGTGCTGGGGCGGTCACCGGCGGTGCTGCCGGGGACCATGACGTCGGCGTGCCGGGGTCCGGCCGGGTGCGCGCGCATCACATGCGCTCCGGGGCGCTCACGCCGAGCAGGCCGAGGCCCGCGGCGAAGACACGCCTGGTGGCGTTGACGAGCTGAAGCCTGACCTGGTGCAACGGAGTCGTCTCCTCATCGCCGCGCGGAAGCACGCGGCAGTCCTGCTGGAAGCGGTGGTACGTGCCCGCGAGCTCTTCGAGGTAGCGAGCGACGCGGTGCGGTTCACGCAGTTCGACGGCGGTGGCCACCACTCGCGGGAACTCGCCGATGGTGCGGATGAGGTCGCCCTCGCGCTCGTGGGTGAGCAGCGCGAAGTCCTCTCCAGGGGTGATGCCGAGATCGGCGGCGTTGCGAAGGATCGACGACGTGCGCGCGTGGGCGTACTGCACGTAGTAGACGGGGTTCTCGTTGCTGTGTTTGCGCAGCAGGTCGAGGTCGATGTCCAGACTGGAGTCGACGCTCGACCGGATCATGGCGTAGCGGGCGGCGTCCACCCCGACCGCGTCGACCAGGTCCTCCATCGTGATGACGGTGCCCGCGCGCTTGCTCATCCGCACCGGCTGGCCGTCGCTGACGAGGTTCACCAGCTGGCCGATCAGCACCTCGACGCTGTCCGGATCGTCGCCCAGCGCGGCCGCGGCGGCCTTGAGGCGCGCGATGTAGCCGTGGTGGTCCGCGCCGAGCATGTAGATGCAGAGGTCGAAGCCACGGCCGCGCTTGTCGACGAGGTAGGCGATGTCGCCGGCGATGTAGGCCGGGTTGCCGTCGCTCTTGATGACGACGCGGTCCTTGTCGTCACCGAAGTCCGTGGACCGCAGCCACCAGGCGCCGTCCTTCTCGTACAGCGAGCCGTTGGCCTTGAGCTTGGCGATCGCCTCGTCCACGCGGCCGCTCTGGTGCAGCGAGTCCTCGTGGAAATAGACGTCGAAGTCGGTGCCGAAGTCGTGCAGGCTGCTCTTGATCTCCTCGAACATCAGCCCGACGCCGACCCTGCGCACCGTCTCGGGGTCGCTCAGCGCACCCGGCTCCCGGCGCAGCACCTCGGCCGAGATGTCGCTGACGTAGGTGCCCGCGTAGCCGTCCTCTGGGGCCGGCTCGCCCTTCGCGGCGGCGATCAGGGACCGGACGAACCGGTCGATCTGCGCGCCCGCGTCGTTGAAGTAGTACTCGCGGGTGACCTCGGCGCCACGGGCTTCGAGGACCGTGCCGAGCGCGTCACCGACCGCGGCCCAGCGCGCGCCGCCCAGGTGGATGGGGCCGGTCGGGTTCGCGGAGACGAACTCCAGGTTGATCCGCTTGCCGGCCAGCTCGGAGCCGGTGCCGTAGCCGTCCTCCAGCGCCGCACGAACGATCGCGCCCTGGGCCTCGGTGGCGATGGTGAGGTTCAGGAAGCCCGGACCTGCGACGTCGGCCTTCGCGATGGCGGACTGGGCGAGCAGGGCCTCGGCGAGCCACGTGGCGAACTCGCGGGGCTGGACGCCGACCTTCTTGGCGAGCTGGAGCGCGATGTTCGTGGCGTAGTCGCCGTGCTCGGGGTTCCTGGGTCGCTCGACCGTCACCTGCCGTGGTGCGGCGGTGGCGTCCAGGCCTCGGTCGGCCAGCAACTGGGCAACCGTGTTCCTGACCAGATCGGCGAGCGCTTCAGGGGTCACAGGCGATGAGTTTAGAGAAGCGTTGTCGCAGGTCTCGACCGGGTTACCGGGTCTCGGAGGGTGAGACGGCAAGTGTTAACGCGGACGTGGTATCGCCCTGCGCTGACAGTGATCAGACACGATGTCCCTACACTGGCGCCGGTTGACCAGGACGACATCTGAGGCGGACATGACCAGCGGCAAGAAGACGAAGGCCACACGCAGCAGCGTGGCCGCAGCCCGTTCCTCGGTGGTGGGCAGCAAGCCTAAGCCGTGGGGCACGATCATCGCGGTGATCGCGGTGCTGGGGCTCGCGGGCGGCGTTTTCGGATATGCGTACTCGCAGATCCACGCGAACAACGTCAAAGAGGCCGCCCTGGCCAAGTGGAAGCCCTCGGACACGAACAAGGACCCGTCGACGCAGCTCGCGGGCATCGTGACCAAGGAGTACAAGGGCTCGAAGCACGTCGACCCGACCCAGCGCGTCGCCTACGACCAGACCCCCGCTTTCGGCGGCCCGCACGACTCGCAGTGGGCCGACTGCACCGGCGTCGTCTACGACAAGGCCGTGCGCACCGAGAACATGGTCCACGGCCTCGAGCACGGCGCCGTCTGGATCGCCTACAACCCGGACCAGGTCAAGGACGACGCGCTCGCGAAGCTCAAGGCCAAGGTCGAGGGCATCCCGTACATGATGCTGTCGCCGTTCCCCGGCCTCGACAAGCCGATCTCCCTTCAGTCCTGGGGCCACCAGCTGAAGGTCGAGAAGGCCGACGACGAGCGCGTGGACCAGTTCGTCTCCTCGCTGCTGCGCAACCCGAACACCTACCCCGAGGTCGGCGCGTCCTGCGAGAACACGCAGTTCCTGTCGAACCCGGCCCCGTTCGTCGCCGAGAAGCCGGGCGCCGACGCGGTGCCGATGGACGGCGGCAAGGACGAGTCGACCACCGAGGGCCAGCAGGGCCAGGCGCCCGCCAGCACGCCTCCGTCGGGCTCCGCCTCGACGCCGCCGTCGAGCTGATGACTGCGCCTTCCGACACCGATTCCGCAGAGACCGAGGTGTCCGAGCGCCCTTCCGGGGTGGCTCGGACCCTCGTGATCGGCGCCGCCGTACTCGCCGTGCTGTTGTTGGGCGCGGCGGTCGGTTTGCTGGTGAAGCTGCCCGGCTCGACGAACTCCGCGGTCCCGGCCTCCGGCTCCGTGGACGTCGGCTTCTGCCAGGACATGTCCCAGCACCACCTGCAGGGCATCCAGATGGCGAACATCGCCCGCGATCGCTCGAGCGATCCGGCGATCCGCCAGCTGGCGTTCGACATCGCCTCCACCCAGCTGGAGCAGGTCGGCCGCATGAAGGGCTGGCTGATGATGTGGAACGAGCACGAGCAGAACGTCTCCGGCGTCTACATGGCCTGGATGAACGACTCGGGCGTGCACGGCCACGGCGCCACCACCCCCGAGGCGGGCAAGCCGCTGATGCCGGGCATGGCCGTCACCGACGAGCTGGCCAAGCTGCGGACGATGCCCGCCGGCCGTGACTTCGACGTGTACTTCCTGCAGCTCATGCTCCGCCACCACATGGGCGGGGCACCGATGGCCGAGTACGCCGCGACGAAGGCCGGCCAGCCGTTCGTCCGGACGCTGGCCGACAACATGCTGAAGTCGCAGTCTTCCGAGACCGAGCTGATGAAGGACTACCTGGCGAAGCGCGGAGCCGCCCCGCTGCCGTAGCCATCCGGTTGTCCGTGCGTGAGGGCCGTCCCCAGGTGGGGGCGGCCCTTTCGCTTTGCGGTCATGGCGTCTGCAAGTACCACCAACCCAACATCAACAGGCCTGTAACCACACCCAACCTGTTCGGCACTCACCGAACAGGTTGGGTG
>NZ_JBSGXZ010000031.1:0-116649 GCF_053610285.1 Lentzea sp. NPDC054927 | reverse complement strand
ACCCACCGGAACCTCCCGTTTCAAGCGTTAAAGACGCCTCGGCTTCGCCATCGGGACTGCTCGCCTGCGGCTTCGCTTGAGGGCATGCGAAAGGGGCGGCCCGCTGGTGCGGGCCGCCCCTTTCGGGTGGTGCTTGTGCTACTCGGAAAGCTCTGCCAGCTGGGCCTTCACCTTGGCCAGCTCGGCCTCGAGCTCCTCCATGCGGGTGCGGTGCTGGTCGCGCGCCGCCTCCAGCACGGACTCGATGCCCTCCGCGATGTCCTCGTGCAGCTCCTTGGCCGCCTTGGCCACGGCGATGGCCGGGATGACGAGGCCCGACACGACGCGCTGCGTGCCGTGGACCAGGTCTGCCTGCCACTCGCCTTCGGCGGTGCCGGTCACCGTGAGCGTGAGCTCGACGGTGCGGGTCTTCTTCGCCGTGCTCTTGGCGCGGGCGGCCGGCTTCGGCTTTTCGGCCTTGGGCGCCTCGGCGGCCGGAGCCGATTTTGGAGCCTCTGCGGGCTTCGTTGCCTCGGCCTCGGGGGCCGACGCCGGAGTTGCCTCCACGACGGTCTCCTCGACTGCCTGCACCTCGGTGAGCGTGTCCGACACGATCAGGTTTCCTCTCTGCGCAACGACGTGACCCCGCGCACAATCCTAGAACACATGTTCGATCGGGCGTGAGTGGGGTCAACGCAGAGCCTAGTCAGTACGGCGGGAGCTGCACGCGCCACTGTCGTTCGACGTCCAGGACGCCGGGCACGGAGAGCAGGGCCGGGATGGCCCGGACCTCCACCGTGCCGGTCACCACGCCCAGGGCCTCCAGGACTGTGTCCACGACCAGGCCTGCCTCCCGCAGGTCGTTCAGGACGCGCGGGAGGCTGCCTTCGGTCACGGAGACCATCACCTGGTCCACCGAACCTGTCATGGCGCCTGGACGAGTCCGGTGCCGATGTCGGTGGAGGCGAGGGGGAGGCGCAGAGCGGTGCCGGCCAGGCGGGCCCAGAGTTCGAAGCCGCGGGCGCCGGTGCGTTCGGCGATCAGGACTGCCACGCCCGCCACGTGCGGGGTCGCCATGGAGGTGCCGCGCAGGCGCGAGTACTTCTGCGGGAGCTTGAACGACGAGTAGACGTCCACGCCGGGGGCGCAGACGTCGATCTGGCCGATCTTGTCCACCGAGCCGGAGGAGAACGACGCGATGGCGCGGTTCACGTCGATCGCGGCCACGGCGATGATGGACGGGCAGCGCGCGGGGTGGCCCACCGGTGCCACGCGGGCCGGGCGCGTGGAGGCGTTGCCCGCGGCGGCGATGATCAGGGTGCCCTTGGCCATGGCGCGCTGGGCCACGGTCTCGTAGATCTGCGAGTACGGCGTGCCGGCGGGGACGTCGGCGCCCAGGGACATCGAGATGATCGCGCAGCCGTTGGCGACGGCCCAGTCGATGCCCGCGAGGATGCCGCCGTCGGAGCCGGAGCCCGCGTTCGACAGGACCTTGCCGGCGAAGATCTCGGCCTCGTAGGCGACGCCGTAGCCGGGCAGGGTGGCGGGCTTGCGCGGGCCCGCCGACGTGCCGATGCAGTGCGTGCCGTGGCCGTGGCCGTCCTGCACGTCCTCGCCGGTGATGAACGACTTCACGGTGATGGTGCGGCCCGCGAAGTCCGGGTGGTTCTGCTCGAAACCGGTGTCCAGCACGGCGATCTTGACGCCCTTGCCGGTGGCGGTGCTGACGTCCGCGCCGACGGCCTGCAGGCCCCAGGTCGTCACGGACTCGTCGGCCGCGGCTTCTGGTTCGTCCTCGGCTGGTGCGGCATACGCGTGCACGACGCGTTCCGGTTCGACGATCTGCACCGGGCCGGGGCGCTCAGCGGCGCCGTTCAGCTCGCCCAGCAGGTTCGGGTCTCCGGACACCACCGCGACGCCGAGCTCCGGGAACACCTGCAGGGTGTCCGAGCCGATGTCGCCGGTGTTCGGGTTGAACCCGGCGATCGCGCCGAGCTCGGCCAGCCCCTCATCGATGGCGTCTTCCTGCAACAGCACCAGGAACCGGCCGGTGGTCTCCACTTCCGCGGGTTCGGTCATGACGATTCGTCCCTACTCTCCGTCTAGCCCTACTAGAGAGTCGTCATCCGGCGGCACTTGTTTCAGGCCATTTGCCGTCTGCGCTGAAAGAATTCACCGATTGGCTCAACGTACTTGGCCGCGATGGGCCCGAGGATCGCCATCAGCAGCACGTACGCGGTGGCCAGCGCGGCGAGCCTGTCGTCCACCTGGCCAGACGCGACGGCCAGGCCGGCGATGACGATGGAGAACTCGCCGCGCGCCACGAGTGCCACGCCCGCACGCATGCGGCCCATCTTGCCGATGCCCTGCCTGCGCGCCGCCCACCAGCCGGTGATGATCTTCGTGAGGGTGGTGACGGCGGCCAGCGCCACGGCGATTCCAAGAACGGGTGGAATCGATTTCGGGTCGGTGTTCAGTCCGAACACGACGAAGAACATCGCGGCGAACAGATCGCGCAGCGGCTCCAGCAGACGCGTCGCGTTCTCGGCGGTCGACCCGGAGATCGCGATGCCGAGCAGGAACGCCCCGACCGCGGCGGACACCTGCAGCTGCGAGGCGATGCCGGCGACGAGCAACGCCGAGCCGAGCAGCTTGAGCAGGAACACCTCGTGGTCCGGACTGTCAACAATGGCCGAGATGAACCGGCCGTACTTCAGCGCCACCACCAGAACCACGGTGATCGCGAACAACGAGATGCCGACCGACGTGAGCCCGCCGACGAAGCTCACCCCCGCCAGCACCGCCGTGAGCACCGGCAGGTAGACGGCCATCGCCAGGTCCTCGAACACCAGCACCGACAGCACGACCGGCGTCTCGCGGTTGCCCAGCCGGCCGAGGTCGCCGAGCACCTTCGCGACGATGCCGGACGACGAGATGTAGGTGACGCCCGCCATCGCCAGCGCGCCGACGGTGCCCCAGCCCAGCAGCAACGCCGCGATCGCGCCCGGCGCGGCATTCAGGACGAGGTCCAGCACGCCCGCCATCCAGGACTTCTTCAGGCCGGTCGTGAGCTCGGACGCCGAGTACTCGAGGCCCAGCAGCAACAGCAGCAGCACCACGCCGATCTCGCTGGCGATGTGCGTGAACTCCTCGATCCCGTGTAACGGCACAAAACCGCCGGAACCGAACGCGAGACCACCGATCAGGTACAGCGGGATGGGCGAGATGCCGATCCGGCGGGCGACGCGGCCGAGCAGTCCGAGGCCGAAGAACACCGCACCGAGTTGGATCATGGCCATAGTTGTATCGGGCACTGTGCTTAACCGCCGTGGAGGATCTCAGCGGCGGCGTCGAGGCCCTCCGCGGTGCCGACGACGACAGCGAGGTCACCGTTCTCGAAGATGAAGTCGGGGCCGGGCGACGGATGCGCGTTGCCCGAGCGCACGACGGCCACGATGGACGCACCGGTCCTCGTTCGCAGAGCGGTCTCACCGAGCGTGTGGCTGGAGAACGCGGTGACCGGCAGCTGACGGGTCGTGATGCCCGTGATGTCGCGGTGCTCCTCGCGCAGGTGGGCGACGAGCTGCGGCGCGCCGAGCAGGCCCGCGAGCGTGTTCGCCTCTTCCGGGGAGAGGGGTATCGAGGCGGCGCAGGAGTCGGGATCGCTCGCTTTGGAGAGGATCAGCTCGAACCGGCCGTCCCGGTAGGTGATCACACCGACGCGGCGTCCCGCGCGGATCATGAAGTCCTGGCGCGTCCCGATACCCGGCAAGGGCGTGATCTCTACGTTCACAGGGATCATGATACTGGGATGTCTCTGCCAGTACGCCCAGTGCGACGCGGGTGGGTGGTGCGCGATCGCGTGCCCGGCCCGGACGTCGACGAGTTCGCCGAACCCGGCCAGGTGATCGGAGCGCTCGCCAGAGCCCCGCACGGCACGTTGCTGGCCGTCCAGCACCCCCATCGCACGCCTGCCGCGCTGGCTGCGGGCACGGGCCTGCTCGACGCGCTGCCGCACGCCCGCGCCGAGCTCGCGGCGTTGATCCGGCGGGCGTACCGCGAGGTGACCGACGTCGTCGCGCCGTACCGGGTGGACGGACCGGACGGGACGGCGTGCGGGCTGCTGTGCCTGGTCGACCCCGACGCGATCGCGCACACCGAGGACGTCTACCCGGACGTCGTCGCCGAGCGCGGGCAGGTGCTGGCCTCGCTCGGCATCGCCACGAGCGCCGCGATGCTGATCCCGATCACGCCTCACGACGGGCTGACGTCGTTGGTGCTCGGAATCGACGACGAACCGGCGGTGTCGCTTGTGGACTCCGGCGGGCGCAGGCACTGGGTGTGGCTCGTCGGACCGGGTGCGCAGCAGGACGCGTTCCTCGAAGCGGCGGGCGCGCATCCGTTGCTCGTGGCGGACGGCAACCACCGGGTCGCCGCGGCGCGGGAGGCGGGTCTGTCCGGGTTGCTGGCGCTGATCACGTCGGGGCCGGGGTTGCGGGTCGGGCCGATCCATCGCGCGATCGTCGGTACCGGGTTGGGCGCGTCCGATCTGGTGACGGCGTGGGAACGGGTCGGGCTGACGGTGTCGTCGTTGCCGTACGTCGTCGATCCGGAACCGGGCGTGGTCGTGGTGCGCTGCGCCGACGAGGTGCTGCGGGTCGAACTTCCTGCGGGGCAACGGATCGATCACGCCGTCGTGGAGTCGTTGCTGCTGGACCAGGCGCTCGGGCTGGACCCGGAGAGCCCGTGCGTGCGGCCGGTCACCGATCCGTCCGCCGAGGCAGAAGCAGTGCTGCTCATCGCACCGGTACCGCTGAAAGAGGTGCTCGAGGGATCGAAAATGCCGCGCAAGAGCACTTATTTCACGCCGAAACCGCGCAGTGGGCTCCTGCTGGCGGACCTGACACCGTAGGTCCCTGTCCGGCGGATTCGTTCGGCCCTGTCGAACGAACAAACCCCGGAACAGACTTCGGGCACACGGTCACCCCGAGGCCCCTGGAGAACTGCGAATGCGCTACGAGCCGTCACCCTCGTTGCCGCCCCCTCATTCCAAGATCGGACTAGTGCACGTCAAGCACCTGAGGGCGATGACTGCTGCGTTGCGCGCTGTGGATTACCGCTACGGAGGCGGGGCTTGCCGCACCCAGGCGCAGGCCCTGTTGTCGTGGTGTGACAAGGCGTTCGCGCACTCGGCCAGTGCCGTGGTGCGCAGCGAGTTCCGTTGCGCCATCGCGGAACTGCACGCGCTCGCTGGCTGGACCGCCTTCGACGCCGGGCTCGGCGGGTCCGCGCATCGCCACTTCCATCTCGCCCTGAACTTCGCCCAGGACGGTGATCTGGTGGCGAACATCCGCTATCGGATGGGGCGGGTCCACCTGCACCACGGTGGACCCGCCGAAGCGCTCGGCATGTTCCGGCTGGCCGGGCTCGTCGCGAACAGTCATCACACGAACGCGATCCTGGCCGCGAACCAGGCTTGGTGCTACGCCGAACTGGGACAGCGGGTGCCCGCGCTGGCGTTGCTGGGACGTGCGCACGACGAGTTCGGGCGCGCGGATGTGGTCGATGCCGCGCCCTGGGCCGCTTTCTTCGACGTGCACGACCTCGCGGCCATCACCGGCACGGTCTACACGGCTCTCGCGCGCACGGTCGACGAGAGCTTCGCGCGGCCGGCGATCACGTCGTTGCGTCAGGCCGTGACGGGGTATGGCGACGACATGGCGCGCAGCCGGACGTTCGCCCTCATCGCGTTGTCGCTCAACCATCTCGTGGAGGGCGATGCGGACGAAGCGGCGGCGGTCGCGGGTCTGGCCGTTGCGCAGACCGGCGACATGATGTCCGCACGCACGCGCAAGAAGCTCGAACCGTTGCACGCGGAAGCGGACAGACGCAGAGCGACCACGCTGAGAGAACTCATCACGCCGTTGCTGGCAGCTCCGGAGTACGCGGCGTGATGAGCGCACAGACCCGGTGGTTTCCGGCGATCCCGGGGTCGTTGCCCGAGATCCGGGCCTTCGTGCGCACTCTCGCCGGTGAGTCCGGGCTGAACGGTGACGACGCGCGTGACGTGCTGCTGGCGGTGTCCGAGGCGGCGGACAACGCGGTGCAGCGCGCGGGTGCGTCCATCGTCGGCGTGACCTGGGAGCCGCGTGATCACGCGGTGTTGCTGACCATCGAGGACGACGGCGTGTTCGACCACGGCGGCGGTACCTCCGCCCGCCCGCTGGGGCTGCGGCTGCTGTTCGGCATCGCCGACGAGGTGCAGGTGCGGCCCGGCAAACCGACCTGGCCCGGCACGGTCGTGCGAGCGCTCGTGCGGGTCTGGTCGCGTGCGGGCGTCCCGGACCTGCCCGCGCCTCCGGGACGCCCGCGCGTGCTGCTCGTGGACGGCGACCGGTTCTCCGGCCAGTCGCTGGCCGCGTTCCTGCACGCCGAGGGCTACGACGTGACGCTCGTGACGACGGTCGGGGCCGCCGAGTCGGCGTTGGAGAGCCCGCCCGCACTGGCGATCGTGGACCTGCTGACGTCTCATGGTGAGGGGACCAGGTTCGCGGCCGTCGCGCGGACGTTCGGGGTGCCGGTCGTAGCCGTTTCGGCGATCGAGCCGGCCACGCATCTTGCCGATGCTTACTTGCCGAAACCGGCGCACCCGCTCCGCGTGCTCGCGGCGGTGCGGGACCTGTTGTCTCCAGATCCGTGAGGCACCCACGATGGATCCCGAATCAGACTTGCTGGAGGTGCGGCGCCGGGGCGCGGTGGTGACGCTCACCGGTGAGGTCGATCTGACCACCAGCGACCTGCTGCGGTCGGAATTGGCCCTGGCCTGCGCATTCGGGGACGCCGCCGGGGACGTGGTGATCGACTTCAGCGACCTGACGTTCATCGGGTCGAGCGGCCTGCACGTGCTGATCGAGACGGCGACGTCGCTGGGGCAGCGGCGGCTCGTGCTGCTCGGCGGCGGGTGGGCGGCCTACGTCGTGAACCTGCTCGGCCTCACCCTGCGGTACCCCAACATCGTGGTCGACGATTGAGACTTCCTCAAAAACGGACTGACGCGTCGGGTTTCCGTCTCAGCGGGGCGCGGAATGCGGCTGAATTGGCTTGCCACCCGTCGAGGTGGGAACGCGCTCTCACAATCGGCGGGCACGCAACGCTGTTGCGCGTCCGGGCGTACGAGGCCGTGCCGCGCTAGTGTCGGAAGTATGGCGGTACGAGCGATCAGGGGAGCCACGCAGATCGACGCGGACTCGCGCGACCTGGTGCTGGAGGCCACGGCCGAGCTGGTGCGCGAGGTCCTGGACCGCAACGCGCTGTCTCCCGACGATCTGATCAGCGTCGTTCTCACCGCCACCCCCGACCTGACGTCCGAGTTCCCCGCCTACGCCGCGCGCCAGGCTGGGCTCTCGGACGTGCCGCTGCTGTGCGCGACCGAGATCGCGGTGCCGGGATCCATGCCGCGGGTGATCCGGCTGCTGGCCCACGTCGAGACGGACCTGCCGCGCTCTTCGGTCAAGCACGTGTATCTGCGCGGTGCCGCCGCTCTCCGCACCGATCTGAATCACTGATCGTTTTCGGGAATCCCTTTTTCTGTGCGAGGCGGAATTTCTCTCAACTCGCCCGAATGGGCGTTTTGCTCCTGTCTGGTAACCGATAGGAAGGATGCGAAACCACCCGCCTGATTCGTCTCACGCATTGTTCTGGGTCACCTTGGGGAAGTCGTGACCGGCGTTGACGCGAACGGGCGGAAACCTTGGGGGCAGGGGGAACCGTGGGGGTTCGAAAGGCGCGCCGGGCGCGCCTCATTGCGCTGAGCTGTGTCGTGGTGGTGGGCGCGAGCCTGCTCCAGGCGGTGACGTTCGGGCCTGCGGCAGGAGCCGCGCCCGGAGTCACCTCGGGTGCGGGGCCGGTGGATCGGCCGGCGCCCGCGTCCGCACGGCCGGATGAGGCCGTACCGCCGGACAAGTGGCCACCGGTCGTGCCGGTTGGTCTGAAGGCCGGTGGCGCACCGGCCAAGGTGGACAAAGCCAGAATCGCGCAGGTCAGGGCGGAAGCCGACGAGGTCTTCGCCAACGTCGAGCTGCGCTCGGGTTTCGTGCTCGGCGACACCTCGCTGGTGGCCTACTTCGACGTCAAGGACGATCCACGGCCGTGGCAGTCCTGGCGCGTGAGGGTTTTCGAGGCCGGGAGCGAGACCGAGCAGGCATCGACCACGCTGCCGCGGTCCGATCTGGACGTCCGATGTGGAGCTGTTCGGCAGTTCTGCCGGTCGTTCGGCGCGGCCGACGGCTGGGTGCTGGACCGCGAGAAGGACTACTTCGTCACGATCGCCGCGGTACTGGACGAGGGCGGCGAACTCGTGTCCTCGCCCAGCTCGACCAGCAAGCCGCGCACGACGGAGCTGCCGGATCCGCTGCCGGTCGAGCAGGTGTCCGGGTGCGGCTGCGGCTCGGCGTTGAGCAGCACCGGCGCGCGCCCGGCGTTCCGCGGCGACGGCGTCAACACAGCGACCGGCGCGTACAGCCGTCTCGAACCAGACCTGGCGATGTCGTCGTTCGGCGTGCCGTTCTCGTCGAACCGCGTGTACTCGTCGAGCCTCACGATTCCGGGGCCGTTCGGACCGGGCTGGGCCTGGTCGTACAACATGCGCGTCACGCCGACCGGCCAGGGCGCGATGGTGCTCGCGGACGACGGCGCGCAGGTGCTCTTCAAGAACGCCGACGGCGGTGGTTTCCAGCGGCCGCCGGGCGTGCGGTCGACGTTGCGCAAGACCGCCGCGGGCTGGGAGCTCGTCACCCTCGCGCAGATCACCTACGAGTTCGACGGCCAGGGCAGGCTGATCTCGGTCCGCACACCGCGTGGCGTCGCGACGAAGCTCGCGTACACCGGCGAAGGCGTCGAAATCACCGACCCGTCCGGTCGCGTGGTGAAGGTGCGGGTCGAGAAGGAGCGCATCCGCTGGATCGAGCTGCCCGATCACCGCAAGACGTTCTACGACTACGACGACGCCGGGCGGCTGAAGCTCTTCAAGGACGCCCGAGGCAACAAGTGGAAGTACGGCTACGGCGCCGACGACCGGCTGACCGAGGTGCACAGCCCGCAGGACCACAAGCGGATCATCTTGGTGCGCAACGAGTACGGCGCTGACGGCCGGGTCGCGAAGCAGCTCGACGCGTTGGGCAACGCCACGTCGTTCGCCTGGAACGGTGAGTCACAGGAAGCCACCACCACTGACGCGGACGGCGTGATCGTCCGTGATGGCTACCGCGGCAACGTGCTGCTGTACACCCGTCGTGGCGCCGGTGACACAGACAACCACCGCTACGACAAGTCCTTGAACCGCGCGTTGGTCGTCAACGGCAACCACAACCAGCACGAGTCGCTGTACGACCTCAACGGCAACCCGGTCACCCGCCGTGCACCGCAGCCGATGGTGTTCGACGAGAAGACGAAGTACGACGCCCGCAACAACCCGATCGAGTTCACCGACGCGAACGGCAACGTCTGGAAGAACACCTACAACGAGTTCGACGAGCTGATCCGCAGCACGGACGCGGAGAACCACTCGATCACCTACGCCTACGACGACCGCGGCCTGCGCACCAGCCAGACCGACCAGCGCGGCAAAGTGACGAAGTACGAGTACTTCGCCGCGGGGCAGCCGAACGCGGGCCTGCTCTTCGCCGTCGTCTCGCCCGAGGGCAGGCGTTCCGAGCTCGGTTACGACAGGACCGGCCGCCGCACGACGGAAACCGACCCGCGCGGCACGGTCGCCGGCGTGAACCGCTGGCAGTTCACCACGAAGTTCACCTACGACGAGCAGGACAGAGTCGTCGAGGTCCAGGAGCCGGGCAAGGACCACTCGTGGCGCACGTTCTACGACGAGGTCGGCCGGACCCGCGCGACGATCAACCCGGAGGGCGTCGAGGTCAAGCACCGCTACCTCGACAACGGCCGCCTCGACGCGGTCGTCGACCCGCGCAAGACCAGCAGGATCACTTACACCAACGCGGGACGGCGTGCGGCGACGCGGACGGAGATGGGCGGCGAGGGCCCCGACCTGATCACGTCGTACCAGTACAACGCCAAGGGGCTGATGCAGTCGACCACGTCGCCGCGAGGCAACGTGCCGGGAGCCAACCCGGCTGACTTCACCACCACCTACCGCTACGACGCCAACGACAACCTGGTGCGCATGTCCCGGCCGTATCCGGGCGGCCAGGTCGTGCATCGCGACGTCAAGGTGGACCCGCTCGACCGCACGACGTCCACTGTGGACGAGTTCAACAAGACGTCGTCGTTCCAGCGCTCCGACACCGGACAACTCACCGCGACCAAGGACACGCTCGGCCGTGAGCTGAAGATGGGCTACGACCGCAACGGGCGGCAGACCACGCAGTCCGACGCGGGCGGCAACGCCACGAAGTACACCTACGACGAGGCCGGCAACAAGACCAGCCGCACCGACGCGTCCGGTGGCAGGACCACGTGGGAGTACAGCGACGACGGCCTGCTCGTCGCCACGACCGAGCCGCGCGGCAACGTCGCGGGCGCGGACAAGGAGAGGTTCACCACCCACCTCGAGTACGACCTGGCGGGCAACCGGACCAAGGTCGTCGACGCGCTCGACCAGGCCACCACGTCCGCGTTCGACGCGAACGACCGGCTCACCTCGGTCACCGACGCGAACAACCACACCACCCGGTACCGCTACCGGGAGGACAACCAGATCCACAGCATCCACACGGCGGACGCGAGGTACTTCCAGCACGCGCCGGACACCAACGCGACCGTCTACGACTACTACGACGACGGTCTCCTGAAGTCGGTGCGCGACCCGTACTTCCGCACGACGCGGCTCGACTACGACCGGGCCGGGCGCCCGCTGAGCACGGTGGACCCGTTGGGGCGCAAGACCGAGGCGGGCTACGACGCCGAGGACAACATCGTCACGACGCTCACCAAGTACCAGCACGAGCGCCTCACCGACGAGGAACGGGCGAAGCGCACGGTCGTCAGCACGTTCGACATCGTGAACCGGCGAGAACGCCGTGCGCTGGGCAACGCCGGCCCCGTCTACACGTGGGGATACGACGCCAAGGATCGCGTCACGTCGTATGGCGACCCGCTCGGCGTGCGTGAGGTCACCTACGACGACGAAGACCAGATCAAGCGGATCACCCGTCGTGAGGCGAACAACCGCACGGAGACGTTCAACTACGAATACGACGTCCGGGGCGAGATCACCCTTCGCGAGTACCCGGACGGCACGCGGGTCACGACGGACCACGACAAGGACGGCCGGGTCACCGAGCTGACCGCGGCGGGCGCCACGTGGAAGTTCGGCTACGACGTGGCCGGGCGGCGCACCAGCACGACGTTGCCCAGCGCCACCGGCCTGGCGGAGAACCGCGTCTACGACGACGCGGGCCGGCTGACCGGCATCGGCACCGAGCGCGTGGGCCCGGCGCGACCCGACGTCCAGGACCCGGTGTCGAACCACCAGCTCACCCTCGACCCCGTCGGCAACCCGACGAAGGTCGTCACGACGCGCGGTGGCGTGTCCGAGTCGGTGGCCTACGCCTACGACGACGTCGATCGCCTGACCTCGGCGTGCTACGCGGCGGCCGACTGCGGCAAGCACTCCGCCGCGGCGGGCCGGATCGACTACGAGTACGACCTGGTCGGCAACCGCACCAAGCAGAAGCGGTCCGGCACGGCGGGCGACGATCTGACGCTCTACCACTACGACTCGGCGAACCAGCTGACCAAGAAGATCTTCGATCCGCGTGGTGGCGGCGCGACGATCACCGACTACGACTACGACATCAACGGCAACCAGACCAAGGCGGGCAAGGAGAAGTTCAGCTACCACCTCGACAACACGCTCGCCACGGCCACGAACGCCGGCGGTGCCACGACGTCGTTCACCTACGACGCCACAGGGCTGCGGATCGCCGGTACCTCGGGCGAGACGACCAAGCGCTGGGCGTGGGACGTCAACGGCACCCTGCCGCAGCTCGCGGTGGACACCACCACCAACGCCGCCGGTGCTGTGCTGGAGAAGCGCGGCTTCGCCCACGGCCCGGACGACGAGCCGCTGGCGTTGCTCGACCCGGCCGCCGGCGTGCACCCCTACACGCACGACTGGCTCGGCGGCACGGCGAACATGCTGTCGCCGGACGGAAAACCACTGGCGGGTTACGACTACGACCCGTTCGGCAACGCGCGCCAGGGCCCGACCCTGACGCCGGGCGAGCCGCAGGGACCGGCCAACCCGTTGCGCTTCACCGGTCAGTACCAGGACTCCAGCGCCGGCGAGGGCAACTACTACCTGCGGGCCCGCACCTACAACCCCGACACCGGGCGGTTCACCTCGACCGACCCGATGCCGCAGCCAGGTCCCGCGATCTCCTCCTACGCCTACGCGGAGAACAACCCGGTGGCGTTCAGCGACCCGACCGGCGCCGTGGTCGACGCGGGCGGCGGCGGTGGCGGCACGACGCTGGAGAACGGCGCCACCGAACCGACCGGGCCGAGCCCCGAGGACGTCGCCAAGGCGCAGCAGCTGCAGAGCAAGAGCCTGCTCGACGTGATCCTGGAGGCGGGCGGCCAGATCCTGATGGAGTTCCTGGGGATCAACGACCTCATGAACTGCCTCAAGGGCGACCTGGGCGCCTGCGTCTCACTGGTCGTGGGCGCGCTGCCGTGGGGCAAGATCTTCAAGGCCCCGAAGATCGTCGGGGCGATCTTCAAGGCGGGCAAGGCCGTCGTGTCCTTCTTCCAGGAGCTGAAGTGGGCGCGCGCCATCATCCAGGGCGCGGAGAAGGCGGCCGAGGCGGCGAAGGCCGCGGCGGCGGCAGCGGCGAAGGCCGCGGCGGAGAAGGCGGCCAAACTCCGTGCGGCCGCTGAGGAAGCAGCGCGCAAGGCCGCCGCTCAGGCAGCCGAACGTGCCAAAGCCGCCGCGGCCAAGGCGAAAGCGGCGACCAAGAAGAAACCCGAGACCTGTCCGGTCGGCGCCAAGCACAGCTTCCCCGCCGGCACACGGGTGCTGCTCGCCGACGGCACGTCGAAGCCGATCGAGGAGGTCCAGTCCGGCGACACCGTGGTGGCGGGCGAGCCCGTCTCCGGCAAGTCCGTGGACCAGCAGGTGTACTTCACCATCCGCACGGACCACGACAAGTCCTATGTGGATGTGACGGTGCGCGGCACCGACGGTGGGACGTCCACGATCACGGCCACGGACAACCACCCGTTCTGGTCGGTGACCGCCGGGCGCTGGGTGGACGCGGGCGAGCTTCGTCCGGACGACCTCCTGCAGACAGCCGCCGGAACGTTCGTGCAGATCTCCGCCGTGCGCGCCTACACAGGCTCGCAACGCACGTTCGACCTGACCATCAACGGCACCAACACCTACTACGCGCTGGCCGGCTCGACCCCGCTGCTGGTCCACAACTGCGGCACCGGCGGTAGCGGAGGCAGCGGTACCAGCACGACACCGCAGGTCGGTTCCGGCAAGGCCTACTCGGTGGCCTACGAGATGGACCTGCCGAAGTCCGCCTACCCCGGCAAGTCGCGCGGGCACCACTTCAAGGAGGCGAACCGCGACCTGCTCGCGGCGATGGACGGGGACGCGGACTTCTCGCAGATGATGGAAGACATGATTCCGGGCATCCGAGGAGCGATCGTCGGTCCGCGGGGCGGCATCAAGCGCAGGTCGCCCACGTCGCTGGGGTGGACGTGGCACCACCACGCCGATGTGGGCAAGATGCAGCTGGTGCCCGTCGCGCAGCACGAGGCGGGTGGACTGTTCCACGGTCTCTTCCACCCTGGAGGCAAAGGTGGCTTCAAGATCTGGGGCTGACCCGGCCACGCTGGGCGAGCTCGTCGCGGCCATCGACGACGTGCCCAGGGACCAGACGATCTACGTGCCCGCCGAGGTACCCGAGGAGGACGTCGGCCCGGCCACACCGGTGACGCTGGTGCCCGACCCCGAGGAAGCGGGGGAGGACGAGGACGAACCGGACCCTCCACCGGGCACGCGATACCTGCTGGAAGTGTGGCTGGCGAAGGAGGTTCTGGAGGTGTGGTCGTCCTGGCGGGGCGGTAGGCGGCCCAGCCTGGACGAGGCGTGCGGGGCGGTCGCCCACTACGCGGGCCACGACGCCTATCAGCCGGTCGACTGAGGGAGGGGCGCCGGCTTCGGCGCCCCTTCTTCCCGTTGGCTGAAGTACTGCTGCAGGCGTTGGTGACGGAACTCGTACGCAGCTCCCACCTGGCGCAGGACGCCGCGCTGGTGTGCGTCGTCGAGGAAGTGCATGAGGCGCCAGGGAAGTTTGCGGAACACGGCGAACCAGAAGCGCGCGATGCCGAACTTGACCCAGGCGCCTGTGAACTGCCACCAACACACGAGCACGGCCGCCAACCAGATCATGAAGCCGGCGATCTCGAGGGTCAGAGGTTCCTCCGTACTCACGAGCGTCAAGCCCACGGCGCAGTACACAGCGATCGTGGAGAGCACATAGGTCAAGGTGGCTTTGCGGTCACCGGCCAATGCAGTGGGAGTGTCCACCGGAGCGTCGACAGCGATCGTCGTCGCGAGTGAGTAAACGGATACGCCGATACCGCCCAGCAGGCCAACGACCAATAGACTGGTCAACGGCATTTCGGGCAACACGAACGTACCTACCAGGAACATCAGCAGGAGACCGATGGTCATCTGGGTGGCGAACAGGCGGGTGACGCGCTGCCACGTGAGCACCAAGTTCTTGGGCGGCGGAACGAACACCTTTTCGGTGTGTGGTATCGCCATCACCAGCACAGTCGACGCCCAGCCTGCCAGCGCTCCCAGCAAAGACATGACGACCGCGGCTGCCAGGAGCATCACCAGTGCTGGCATGCCCCAGATCGCAGTGGAACGGATGTCCGCCGTCTCCGACCGCGCGTTGAGGACGGCGAGGCCGAAAACGGATGCTGCGCTGATCAATGCGAAACGGGTCGCAGATGTGATCACGTGGGCCGCGGGCAGCAACAGGAACAGCCTCCACCACGCGAGGTTCCCCGCGACCGGATTCACGGCCAGCCTGCGGGCCAGGAAGGCGAACCGCCGCCGCGCTTTCGCCGCGTCCGGCACCGGATAGAGCGCCGGAAGGTATGAGTCGAGCAGTTGGTGTTCGACGGCGGTGGACGTCGTGTGCGCGAGAAGGTCCGCAGGATCGGTCAACGGTGACCTGTATGCGGTCCTGGCCAGGTAGATGGCCAGTGGAGTGGACAGTGCTCGTGCCAGCACGCCTGCCGGTTCCCGAAGCAGGGCAGTCACGACCGGTTGCCAACGTTGTTCGTTCTCCTGTGTACCGGCTTCGAGGTACCGTGCCGCTTCGGCCGCGTCGACCGGCTTCAGCTCGACCACCGCCGCACGGCCGACGGGGACCCCGGTCTCCCGGATGATCTCCTCGTAGTCGTCGGCCCGGCACGTCAGGACCATCGGCTTGTTGCGGCCGACCACGTTCGCGATCTCCCGCACCGCCTCGACCTTCGAGGCGACCTCGTCCAACGCGTCCAGCACGGGCAGGACCATCCCGCGCTCGATCAGGTCCCGCGCGACTTCCGGCCCGTGCGCGCCGCGCTTGCGGAACGCCGGGTGGTCGACCGAGATCCGTTGTGTCATCCAGGTTTCCAGGTCCTGGGCTTTCGGATCCCACGAGGCGAGGGACAGCAGCACCGGCGCGGCATCGCCGGTCTGTCGTCGATCGAGCAGCCGGAGCGTCAGGAGGGCGGCCGCGCTCGTCTTGCCGGAGCCGGGTTCACCCAGCAGCACGAGTTGATGGCCGGGCAGCTTCCACAGGGCGTCCGCCAGTTCGTCGACGCCTCCGCGCAGCTTGAGCCGCTTGGGTCTGGCCGCCATCGCGTCCGCCCCGACTACCTCCGCCGCACTCGGTGCGACCGGACGTTCGGTGGAGGCCCAGCGGACGTCCAGCGGTTCCTGGCGGGTGAGGCCGCGTGCGCCGGCTTCGCGTTCCCACTGCCTGGTGACGAGCCGGGCCAGATCTTCCAAGGCCTGGCCGGGATCGCCGGTGGTCGTCGTGGTGGCGTTGTTGCGGAGGCCGAGCAAACCGACGAACAAGCCTGCGAGCCCGATCAGCGCACCGAAGACACTGCCGAGCTTGTCGCCCATCTCCAGCGCGTCGTCGGAGTTGGCCAGCCAGATCAAGAAGCCGATCACCGCCATGCCGAATCCGGCGATGACGAGCCTCCACCTGCCTAAGTGCACCGGCACATGATTCCCGATGGCTGGTGCTGTCGAGCGCAGGCGGCGCTGATAGCCGCGATGTGTCGGCGAACATCAGCGCTGAGCTGGGGCGAGGTCATCCCCGCCGCCGGTGCGGGCGTTCGCACCAGGCACAATGTGGGCCGTGGGCGTCTCGGAGGGAGCTGCGGTGGGCCAGGGTCAGTTGCGCGGTGTGGTGGCACTCGACGGTCCGTCGGGCACCGGCAAGTCCACCGTCGCCAAGCGTCTCGCGATGGCGCTGGACGCGCGCTACCTCGACACCGGCTCGATGTACCGGGCGATCACCGTCGCGGTGCTGCGGGCGGGCGTCGA
Organism: Lentzea sp. NPDC054927; assembly: GCF_053610285.1. Classification (NCBI taxonomy): domain Bacteria; kingdom Bacillati; phylum Actinomycetota; class Actinomycetes; order Pseudonocardiales; family Pseudonocardiaceae; genus Lentzea; species Lentzea sp. NPDC054927. Next base: position 100,073 of record NZ_JBSGXZ010000031.1, on the reverse strand, counting down.
CCCTGCCGACGAGGTCAAGGTCGCCGAGGTCGCGGACAACGCGGTGCTGCTGGTCGGCACCGATCCCGGCAGGCCGGGCATCACGCTGGACGGTGACGACGTGTCGGCGGAGATCCGCGGGCCCGAGGTGACGCTGGCGGTGTCGCCCGTGTCGGCGGCCAGGCACGTGCGCGAGCTGCTCGTCGCGCAGCAGCGGGCGATCATCGCGGACGCGGTCGACAACGTGGGCGGCATCGTGGTCGAGGGGCGTGACATCGGCACCGTCGTGTCGCCGGACGCTCCGTTGAAGGTCTACCTGACGGCGTCTGCGGACGCACGGGCCGCACGCAGGACCAAACAGGACAACGCCGCCGGACGTGTGTCCACTGTGGACGCTGTGCTCAAGGACGTGCAGCGGCGCGACAACTACGACTCCAGCCGCGCGGTCTCGCCGCTCAAGGCGGCGGACGACGCGGTCGAGCTGGACAACACCGACCTCGATCTCGCGGGCACCATCGACGCGTTGCTGGACCTGGTGCAACGGCGAGGGCTGAGGGTGACCGGGTGACAGTTCCTCCTGCGAGCCTGCCGTGGCTGACCGACATCGGCAGGTGGATCGCTCGCGGGCCGTACGCGTGGCAGTTCCGGATTCGGGTCCACGGCCGTGACCGCGTACCCTTGAGCGGCGGCGTGGTCGTCGTCGCCAACCACAGCTCGATGGCGGATGGGCCGATCCTGTTCGGCGCACTGCCTCGGCGCGTGACGTTCCTGATCAAGCAGGAGATGTTCAAGGGCGTCGTGGGCACCCTGCTTCTCAAGATCGGGCAGATCCCCGTCAAACGGGGAGAAGCCGATCGCACCGCGTTGACCAGCGCGTTGTCCGTGCTGAAGGCGGGTGGCGTGATCGGGGTCTTTCCCGAGGGCACTCGTGGCGAGGGCGACGTGGCGAGCGCGCAGAACGGTGCGGCGTGGCTGGCCAAGACGTCCGGCGCGATGGTGCTGCCGGTCGCCTGCCGCGGGACTTTTCAGGCCAAGGGCTGGCGGCCCGAGGTCGACGTGCTGATCGGTGAGCCGTTCCACCTCCCGGAAGGGAAGGGGCGAGCGGCCCTGGGCGTTGCCACCGAGCAGGTGCGTGATCGCCTGGCGACACTGGTCGCCGAACTTGATGGACTTCGCAAGAGCAAGAGTGAGGGAAGACGATGACGGACCTGGACGGCACCTGGGAGGACGAGGCCGACTGGTCAGCCTTCGGCGACCTCGACGGCTCTGACGGCGAGGACGCGCCGCCGCCGCAGCCGGTGCTCGCGGTGGTGGGACGGCCGAACGTCGGCAAGTCCACGCTGGTCAACCGCATCATCGGCCGGCGAGAGGCCGTGGTGCAGGACGTGCCGGGCGTGACGCGTGACCGAGTGGCGTACGACGCGCTGTGGAACGGCCGCAAGTTCACCGTGGTCGACACGGGCGGCTGGGAGCCGGACGCGCAGGGCCTGCAGGCCTCCGTGGCCGCGCAGGCGGAGCTCGCGATGGCGACCGCGGACGTGATCCTGGTGGTCGTGGACGGGTCGGTGGGCGCGACGACGACCGAGGAGGCCGTCGCGAAGATCCTGCGCCGCTCCAAGAAGCCGGTGATCCTGTGCGCGTCCAAGGTGGACGACGAGCGCCTGATGGCCGACATCGCGTCGCTGTGGTCGCTGGGCCTGGGCGAGCCGTACCCGGTGTCCGGTCTGCACGGCCGCGGCTCCGGTGACCTGCTCGACGTCATCCTGCAGAAGCTGCCCGAGACCCCGCGCGACGACTTCCGGGGAGGTGCCGGTGGCCCGCGTCGCGTGGCGCTCGTCGGCAAGCCGAACGTGGGCAAGTCGTCGCTGCTCAACCGCCTGACCGGCGAGAACCGCTCGGTCGTCGACTCGGTCGCCGGCACCACCGTCGACCCGGTCGACTCGCTGGTTGAGCTGGACGGCGAGATCTGGCGCTTCGTCGACACGGCCGGCCTGCGCAAGCGGGTGAAGTTCGAAAGCGGCGCCGAGTACTACGCCTCGCTGCGCACGAAGTCGGCGATCGAGACCGCCGAGGTCGCGATCGTGCTGCTGGACGCGCACGAGCCGTTGTCCGAACAGGACCTCCGCGTGCTCACGATGGTGGTCGAGTCGGGCCGCGCGTGCGTGCTGGCGTTCAACAAGTGGGACCTCGTCGACGAGGACCGCCGCAACGAGATGGTCCGCGAGCTCGAACGCGGCCTCGTGCGCGTGCCCTGGGCCGACAAGGTCAACATCTCCGCCCTGACCGGCCGCTCCGTGCACAAGCTCGCGCCGTCGCTGCGGACCGCGCTGAACTCGTGGGACACGCGCGTCCCGACTGGCCGCCTGAACCAGTGGCTGTCGGACCTGATCTCCGCGACCCCGCCGCCGGTGCGTGGTGGCAAGCAGCCCAAGGTGCTGTTCGCGACCCAGGCCTCGACCCGCCCGCCGACGTTCGTGCTGTTCACGACCGGCTTCCTCGAGGCGAGCTACCGCCGGTTCATCGAGCGCAAGCTGCGTGAGGAGTTCGGCTTCGAGGGCAGCCCGGTCCGCATCTCCGTGCGCGTGCGCGAGAAGAAGAAGGCCGGCGTCGGCAAGAAGTAGTTTCTCCGGGTGACGGCCCGGCCGATCTGGTTGCCCTTTGGCATGGGGTGCGGTTGGTTGGGTCAGTGGCCGTACGAGTGGTGCTAGCCGACGACGAGGCCCTGCTGCGGCGGGGCCTGAAAGTCCTCCTGGAGGCCGACGGACGAGTCGAGGTGGTCGGCGAGGCCGCCGACGGCGCCGAACTCGTCGAGATGGTCCTGGCCCACCTGCCCGACGTGGTCCTGGTCGACGTGCAGATGCCCGGCGTGGACGGCCTGGAGGCGGTGCGCAGGCTGAGAACCTGGGCCACGCCACCGGCCATCGCCGTGCTGACCACGTTCGACCTGGACGACTACGTGGCGACAGCCCTGGACCTGGGCGCCCAGGGCTTCCTGCTGAAGGACGCCGAACCCGAGACCCTGGTCAGAGCCGTGGTGGACCTGGCAGCCGGCGGCGCCGTCCTGGACCCGCGCATCACCGCCCGCCTGCTGCCGCGGCTGCGAGGCTTCCGCGCGAACCGCCAACTCGACTCCCTCTCGGCCCGCGAACGCCAGGTGCTGGAACTGGTCGCCGGCGGCCGTTCGAACCACTCGATCGCCGACGAACTCTGCCTGTCCGAGGCGACGGTGAAGAGCTACGTCTCCACCGTCCTGACCAAGCTGGGCGTGGAAAACCGGGTGCAGGCGGCTCTGGTCGCCCACCAGGTCGGTGTGTGGTGAAACCGCTCATCCGCGAAATCCTCACCGTGGGCATCACCACGGGCGTAGTCCTGCTGACTCAAGACCGCCCGTTCCCCTGGTCCCTGTGGACCGCGATAGGCGCGTCCCTGCTGTTGCCCTTACGCCTGCGCTGGCCGTGGCTCGCCACGTTGTTATGCGTCCCGGCAGTAGCCGGCGGCCTGGGCTGGGCCCCGGCCCTGGTAGCCCAATACCGCCTGGGCCGCAAGGAAAAGTCCATCCCGGTCCAGCTCTTCTGGGTAGTGCTCATGACCGTGGCCGCGATCGCCCCGGTGCTGTTGACCGAGGACATCCCCCTGGGCCCCCTGCTCCTGGCCACCGCCTTCGCCTTCGGCCTGGCCGCCGCCCCCACAGCCCTCGGCGCACTGGTCACCACCCGCAAAGACCTCACCCAGTCGCTGTACGAAACCCGCCGCGCCCGAGCCGCCGAACTGGAAGCCCAGGAAACCTCGGCCCGAGCCGCCGAACGAGCCCGAATAGCCCGCGAAATCCACGACGCCGTAGGCCACCACGCCACCCTGATAGCCGTGGAATCCGCAGCCCTGGCCGCCACCGCCTCAGACCCCGCCGTACGCGAGTCGGCCCAACGCCTACGCGCCCTGGCAAAGGAATCCCTGTCAGAAATGCGGGCGGCCCTGGGCCTCCTGAACTCCGACACCTCCTACCCGTCGCTGCAGGAACTGGTGGACCGAGCCCGAGTGGCCGGCGTGTCCGCAACCCTCTCCGAAACAGGCGACGCGGCCCTCTCACCCGCCGTCTCCAGAGCACTGTTCCGAGTGGTCCAAGAAGCCCTGACCAACGTGACAAAACACGCCCCAGGCGCCTCCGTCGTGGTCACCGTGGACCGAGGCACACCAGTGCGCGTCTCAGTGGTGAACGGCCCAGGCGAACTGCCGTCCCTGGGCGACCGAGGCGGCGCGGGCCTGCACGGCCTGTCCGAACGCGTCCGCCTGGCAGGCGGCACCCTGACCACCTCCTACCGAGCGGACGGCGGCTTCAGCGTGTCCGCCGTCCTACCGCCCGGTAAGTCGAAGGTTGACGGACAAGACTCGACTTTCGGCGGTGGCGCCCGCGACCCGGCCAACGCATAGTTCTTGCTGTCGGTCGAGGATCGGGGGATCGGTCGGACCGAGGGACGCGGGGACCCGCACGTCGGGTCCCCGCCGTATTTCCGGGGGCCTCCGCGGGTTTCCGCAGCTAGGGCCCTGTCCGAGGGGCCGTTTTTGATCTCTGTTCAGGGTGTTGTAGGATTCTCCCTGCACGCCGGGAAACCGGGAGTGTGGCCGGGACGTGGCGCAGTTTGGTAGCGCACTTGACTGGGGGTCAAGGGGTCGCAGGTTCAAATCCTGTCGTCCCGACGGTCGGAGAAGCCGCTCTGCTTGGGTATTTGCCCAGGTAGAGCGGCTTCTTTCGTTCCCAGTCCCCCCTGTGGCTGCCTGCGAACCCGCACTGCCTGGGGACCACCTGGGGACCAGCTGCACGCGGTAGGACATGTGGCAGGGCTGTCTTGATGTGCTAACGCAGTACGCCGGGACAGCGAAGGGGTTCTAAGGGGTGCGGCTTGTAGACCAACTGGCCGCACCAGGCCGGCAGCCAGGCACACTTTCGGGGCTGCTTCCGCAACTTCTTGGCGGAAGTTGCGCTGAGAGGCTACGCTTGCCTCACTCTATGCACTAGGGGACATTATGCTGTTGACATTTCGAGTGAGCAACTTCCGCTCAATTAGGGATGAGCAGGAAGTGTCGCTAATGCGAAGTCGTCGGATAGCTGCCCACAGTAAGAATGATGCTAAATCTGGCGATCCCGTTAGCACTGTAGTTGGACTTTATGGGGGCAATGCTTCCGGTAAATCCAATATTCTTAATGCACTGATCTTCATGAAGCGCATGGTATTGGATTCCCATTCCCAATTGAAGCCCGATGGGGGTACATACCACGACCCATTTATCCTGGATCAGGAGCATGGAAGCATGTCATCCCGATTCGAAGTGGAGCTGATGCTGAATGGCACTCGGTTTCAGTATGGCTTCGAGCTGGATGGAAAGATTATTAACAGTGAGTGGCTATATGCGTTCCCTCATGTTCGTCGCCAGACCTGGTTTGAACGTGACGCGAGCCTGGCGGAAGGCGGTTGGTATTTCGGACGAGAGTTCAAAGGGCGAAACCGAGTAATTGCTGAGCTTACGCGACCAAACTCTCTTTTCCTGTCCACGGCAGTCGCGTCAAAGCACGAGACTCTTGCTCCGGTGTACTCCTGGTTCAGTCATCAGCTTGGGTTGGCTGATCCCCACAACCTCAGCAGGCGCATGCGCTTCACTTTCGATCAGATTGAGCAGCATCCAGAATCCGTACCTCAGATTAAGCGGCTTTTGAAATCCGCTGATCTAGGAATTTGTGATGTGGAAGTTCAGCGGCGAGAAGTTTCGCCTGAATACCGTGATACTTTCGTTCGTCTCACGGACGCAGTCCGGAAAGAAGTCGGCCAGGATCACGCGCCGCCCGTGCTGTCCGATGAAGAGATCGACCACGTGCTTCGCGACATGACTTCTACAATCGAGCTTAAGCATGCATGCGCCGGTGACTCGCCACCCATTGGGCTTCCTATGGAAGAAGAATCGCTTGGGACTCAGTCGCTGCTAGGCCTAAGCGGACCAATCATGCACGCCTTGCGGCGGGGTGTGACGCTGCTTGTAGATGAGATAGACACTAGCCTTCATCCGCATTTGGTTGCGGAGATTGTGAAGCTTTTTAAATCTCCTGAGCATAATCACAACCATGCTCAGCTGATCTTCACAAGCCATGACACCTCATTGCTTGGCAACCTCGTTAATGATGAGCCAATCCTAGAGCGAGACCAAGTATGGTTGGTGCAAAAGGACAGGTCAGGCGCATCTGAGGTGTACCCGTTGACCGACTTCACTCCTCGGCGGATGGAAAACCTGGAACGGGGCTATCTCCAGGGTAGGTACGGAGCTGTTCCATTCATCAAGTCCAATGACCTGGTTGATGCCTTCATGAAAGCTGCGGAGAATCTGACCCGGAAGAAAGAAGACGCCGGTATATGACGCGAAGGAAGCCGCTTTCGGAGGAGCGTTCACTTTCTCGTAAGCGTCCACAATTTGAGCCTCGTACACGGTTTCTTGTCCTATGTGAGGGGCGGGTCACTGAACCTGAATACTTCGAGTTTGTTCGAAATGAGCTGCGCGAACGAACAATAGTCATCAAGATCACCAAGAACAAGGGTGATCCCTTGGAGATAATTAGTGTTGCGGCGGACATGAGAAAGGATGCACTTGTAAGGGCGAAACGCGCGAAGGACTATAACCTAAAGTATGATCAGGTATGGGCTGTACTGGATGTTGATGACCATCATAGGCTGCCTGCTGCGATAGACTTGGCCAAGAAAGAGCATATTAATCTAGCGATCAGCAACCCTTCTTTTGAGCTGTGGGCACTATTGCATCATCAGGACCAAAGCGCCCACATCGAGAATGACAGCCTGCGAGCGAAGCTGCGTCGCCACATGCCAGAGTACGATAAATCGCTCGACTGCGAGTCGCTTAAAGGTAAGTATTCTCTTGCCAAAAATCGTGCCGAGGCTCTTGAGCGGCAGCATGAACGTAACGATAAGTCGGCTGGATGCAACCCAAGCACAGCAGTATGGAGATTGGTGGACGAAATACTTACTGCTGCCTCCAAGGGTGGTCCCTCCGTTCGGATCTCCCCCATCGACCTGTAGTCGAGATCTGCTTGACCATGTTGGCGCGGACAACCACGCTTAGTTTCTTGCGACTTGCGGGTCGCGATCGACTGAGGGCCAGGTGCCAGCAAGATAGCGATTGAGCAACCCGCCAGCGTCCGCTATCAGCCTCAGATCCGTGTGAATATAGCGTTGTGTGGTTGCTAGGTTCGCGTGGCCGGCGATAATTCGCAGGATGTGCACTGGTACACCGGCGTCTGCCATCCATGTGATGCCAGTATGCCGGAGGTCGTGCCGAACAAGGTGTGCCAATCCGCATGCGACCACGACCTCATCCCAATGAGTGGCATCCCGTAGCACCGCCGTGGTGACGCGACCGGCACGAGGACCAGTGAACAACCGTGCCATCGGGTCGTCAGGCGTCAGCTCGAACCGGCGATCGACCACTGGGCGGATCTCCTCAATCAGCGGGACCCAACGCGCCCGGTTGCCTTTCGTGCCCTTGTCGATCAGCCCACCGGGTCCTGGAGTGGTCTGTCGGCACACTCGCCACATCCACGTCTTGCGGTTGATGTCGCACCGGCGGACGCCGGAGACCTCTCCGATTCGCGCGGCCGTGGACGCCATGAACTTTACGAGGTCACCCCAGCCCTTGTACTTGTCGGCCGAGCGCTCTACCAATGCGTCGGAGAGACGTTCGAGCGCCGCCCAGTCGGGCAGTGCCAGCGAGCGCGGATCGTCCAGTTCGTCCTGTGCTTGGGTGTACTCGGCTTGCCAGCCCGTGACGCGTGCTGGGTTCGTGTCGAGGATGCCGTCTCGGACAGCTTGCTCCGCGATCCTGACGAGGATGCCGATGGTGTTCTTCACCGTCGACATGCCATAGCCGTCAGCGATCCAGCCGTGTACCGCGCGATCTGACACACCAGGCGTCCACATGGACAGTGGAAGGTGACCGAGATCGGGCACGACACGCTTGCGCCATCCCGCCAGGTATGGGTCGAGCGTCTTCTTCTCCAGGCCACGCAACGCGAGCGACATCACGGACTCGCCATACGCCTCGATCGGCAGGGTGGCGGTCAGTGGTGTCACGCCCCGGTCGGCGAGTCGGCGCAGGGAAGTGAGCCATGCATTGGCTTCATCCTCTGTCCCGAAAGACTCCGATTTGGACGGACGCGTCTTCGTGGCTGGATCCGACCAGCGAACCCTTGCACGGTAAGGACTTGCTCGATTCGGACGATGCTCGATGTCGGTTGACAGCTTGATTCCGATTGGCGCAGCGAGGCGAGCCATCAGGCAACCTTTCCTGGGTCGACGCGCTTGCTGGCCAGCCAGCTCTCAACGTCACGCGAGTGGTACTTGGTGTTGCGGTCGGACAGGGGCACGAAGGCCGGACCTTTCGGAGGCCGTGCAGTCCGCCAGCGGCGCAGGGTCGAGGCGTCCACACCGATGATCTCGGCAACCTCATCAGTCGTGTACCACCTGCCGTCCAACAGGCTTTCGCTCATCACGCTGCTACCTCCTGTTCGTACTTGCGTTGGCGTTGCTCCTTGCGCCCCTCAGCGATCGCGAGGGCAAGCGTGCGTTCCGCGTCGGTGCTGTAGCCGGAGCCGGTGTAGGCCCAGTCGTTGATCACCGTGACCGTGTCGGGGTCGTAGCCGAGTCGGTCGAGGACTTCGAGCGTTCGGAAGGCGTGCCGTTCTTCGCGGATGGCTTTGAAGGTGGTGCTGTAGCGCTGGGACTTGCTGAGGAAGTGGCCGCGGAATCCGAGCATGTGTGCCCAGCGGCGGAGGTTGAGCGCCTCGTAGGCGTCCAGGCCTCCGAGGTCCCAGGCGGTTTGGATCATGCGGCGGTGGTGCTCGGACACCTTCAGGTGACGGATGTGCAGCTCGGAGAGGATGCGGCGGTCAGCTGCTTCGCTCTTGCCGGTGCCCTTGGTGGCGTACTTGGCGACGTAGCCGGCCAACCGGGCTTCGCTGATCTCGCCGTCTTCCTCGACCTCTGCCGCGTTGCTGGGGCGGATGGTGCGGCAGTCGACCTGATCGCCCCAGCGCAGGACGAGGACTTCGCCGTCCGGGCGGGCGACTTCCAGGCTGACCGAGCGTGCGGCGGCTTGGATTGCCACCTCGAGGAGCTCTGGCGTTGACCAGCGCGGACTCGGATCACTTGGTCCGTCGGGGCCGTCGACGCGGATGACGCCGTGGAAGTGCACGAGGCCACGCCGCTGGTATTCGGCGACTTTGGCGTAGGACAGGCGGGCGTGGTTCTTGAAGTCGTTGGCGCGCAGGCCGACTGCCTTCATCAGTGCGCGCTTGAGGTTGCGGATGAACCTGCTCCACAGCTCGCCGGCGTTGGCCTGCCACAGGATCGAGCCGACGTAGTCGTAGGTGTCGGTGTCGACCGGGGTGCCGATGCGCGGGTCGTCGGGGTGGTGCCAGGACCCACACGCGCACGGGATGGTCTTCCCGCGGCTGCTCTGCCGGGCGCTGTGCACCTTGCCGAATGACGGGGCGGTGAGGGTGGCGAAGCTGCGCGGCTTCTCCGTGACCGTGGTCGGGATGCCTTTGCTGCCACCGGCGAGGCCTGCGTGCATGAGGTGGTAGGCGTCGGCGGCGTAGCGGTCGGAGCAGGCCGGGCAGACGCTCTGACGGCGGTTGCCGCACGGGACCATGATGTCCCCGCCCTTGTGTTCCAGGACCTTGCCGGCGTGGTCGTGGAGCTGCCAGGCGCCGAACATGCGGATCGGTTGGGCGCACCCTCCGATCGCGGTGACCTTGTCGCGCCAGTCGCGGTAGTCGACCGAGCGCAGCTTGCGGACGATGCGGTCTTCCAGGCTGATGGTCGGGTCAGCAGGCAGCACGAGGACGTCTCCTCTCGTCAGGCAGCGGCGGTGAGGGCGGGGAGCTGGGTGCGCAGGGTGGCGCCGATGTGGTGGGTGTAGGCGGGCGGGACGGCTTCACGCAGGCCATCGCGGTTGGCCCAGCTCATGCCCATGTCTTCGCGCACGTAAGGGACGTTCGAGAAGTTGCCGACCGCGTGGTAGTAGTCGCCGGTCCGGAGTGGACGGCCCATCTTGACCACGGGGCGATCGTGCGGGGTGTGCGCGAGGTGCGGCAGCGTGAAGCCGTTGCCGGTCTCGAAGAGGCGGTGCCGGTAGGTGCGCAGCCCGAACGTGGTGCCGCACAGCGTGACCGGGTTGTGCAGGGGTGCGCCTTCGACGTTCTCGATCACGTAGGGCAAGCCCAGCTCGATCAGCAGATCGCGGGTGGGCTCGATCAGGTCGGGGTGCACGCGGCCCTGGATGCGCTGCGCGTTGGTGAACTTCTGGCAGGGCGGGGACGCGCTGACGGCGGCGAACTCGCGGCGGATCCAGTCCATGTTGGCGCGCAGGAACGTCAGCGCGTCGGCTTGGTGGAAGGCGTTGCCGCAGTAGCGGGGTTGCGGGTCGAGGTCGACACCGGTCACGTCGAACCCGGCGAGCTGGTAGCCACGGGTCGCGCCGCCCTGGCAGCAGTACAGGTCGAGCAGCTTCGGTGCCGGGCGGCCGGGCAGGTGGACCAGGTCGTCGTGGTGGACGTGCACCACGCGGGCGGGATTGTTGACCGGGTCGAACAGCGTGAGCTGCTGGGCCGGGTTCTTGATCAGGTGCACGTTCACGGGCGGGGCTCCTTTCTTGTGGTGCGACGAGAAGCGGGGCACGACCGGGAGGTGGCCGTGCCCCGCTCATGCGGGCAGCAGAGAGGTTGTGCTGCCGGGGTCAGGTGAAGGCGTATCCGTTGCGCTGCTGGACTTCAGCGGCGATCTGAGCGGCCATCTCGGGTGCAACCCGGACAACCTCACGAACGTCGTCGCCGGTCAGCTCGCGTCCCTCGCGGGCGAGTTCGGCGGCTTTGGCCTTGACCTGGTTGAGGATCGGTTCGGGCAGCCGCACGCGGATTCCCATGGCCGGCGCCACTGTTGTGCCTGGTGGCGTGCGCGGCGCGGGATCCTCGACAGCCGCCGGGGCCGGGGCAGAGGCAGGCCGCGGGGACGTGCGGTGAGCCGCGTCGCGGTAGGCGCGGGTGATCGCTTCGTTGAACTTGTGCTGGATCACCGGCATGACCTCAGCGACGCCGAACACCACGACCGGCACGATGACGTGGATGGCGAGGTTGCCGGCGTCGAACGGCTCGTTCCCGGTGAGCCACGGGGCTAGTGCCGGCCAGACGTTCATCACGAGCGTGGAGGACAGCAACACCTTCTTGAGGCGTCCGACCCACGCGTCGGTGATCGTGAGGCCGCGCGAGAGGATCTCCGCCTCGAACATCAACAGCATGATCAGGATTCCGGCGAGCATCGGCTCGGCCAGCCAGGCCGCCCACCACAGTGGATCGGTGCGTTCGCGGTGTCCGGCAAGGAAGTCCTGGACACCGGCAGCGGTGAACGCGAGGCCGAGTGTGAGGAAGAACCACATGCCGCGCGTGATCACCCGCCGTTGGGACTCGACGCGGACCGCGACCATGTCGGGGTCGTCCACCAAGCCCCGCAGGTGGGTGGATTCGGCCTTGCGGCGGCGCAGGTCGACGACTCGTTTCGTGACCCCGGCCGCCTCGTTGATCTCGTCAGAGTCGTTGGCCTGCAACACTGTCACCTCCCTGAGTTGATGTACTCGTGTAGTAGACGGCCAGTTGATTGGAAGATCAGCAGTCCGGTGTCAATCTGCTCGCCGGACTCTTTGCGCAGACGAACTCCGTCGCCGAAACCGAGGAACTGCCGCTCGATCAGCGTCAGCGTGGCCAGCGCGCGGTCAACGCCGACTGGGCGCGCGGGCGTGAACTCGTCATCCCGGACCCAGGCGAAGTCAAACGCGTCGTTCAGATCGACGAACAACGCTCGCTTCGCCACGAGGTCCAGCAGGTACTCCAGATCGGGCAGTACCCAGGCGGGCGGGAAGATGACCTCCGGCATCACGGTCACTTCCCCTGGTTCAGCTTGTAGTGCAGCTCGCGGCCGGAGGGCGTGAGGTCGAGGCATTCGGCACTGAATATCTGGCCGTCCTCGTTCGTCAGCGACGCCACAGCACCCCACACGAGGTAGCCCCGTTCCTGCATAATCCAGGTCGCCTCGGACAGGTCGCCGCCGATCGGGCGAGCGGGCTCGCTGTCCTCAAGCACCCACCCGTACTCCATCTCGTTGGCGCGGTCGGTGTAGAGCCGCCCCTCCACGACCTTGCGCAGGACGTACTCCACGTCGTCGCGCATCCAGGCCGGCGGGAACTCTTTGAACCAGGGCGGGGGCCATTCGACTTCAGGCATCACTTGGTCCTTCCTTCTCGGTGTTCGCAGGACAGGCGCCGCCAGTGCTCGGACTGGTCGGCGTGGACGAGGAACAGCTGGTGCGCGATCTCGGCCGCGTCGACCGCGTGTGCGTCGGGCAGTTCGCCGTTGTCGTCGGCGAAGCGGCGGATGATGGCGTCGTAGTCGTCGACCAGCCGCAGGAGTTCGGACTGGGTGGCGAGGTCGTAGGCGGCGGTCATCGTGGTGTCCTGGTCCGCAGAACCGATGACCGCCTCAGCAGGCCGAGTCCGCCAGGGGTGAGCACCAGGAGCGCGACAGCCTTGTTGATCACACCGTGTCGCATGTGTTCGACGTAGGCGGGCTTCGCGTACCGTTGTGCTACAAGGCTTTCCACGACTGTCGCGTCTGCTTCCGAGGCGTGGCGGCAGCGGCCTTCACCGTCGAGGTAGACGACGCGGTCAGTAGCCGACATGAGGCCGAAGCGTCCGTTGTGGACCTGGTCAAGGACTTCGACCACCGCGTCAGCCTTGCCGCCGAAACCTACCTTCGGAGCCGTCCGGGGTGCCGGGACGATGTCCGCGGCTTGCGGTGTTTCGCCGAACAGGTCGAGCTGATCGGGGTTACTGCGTCGGGCCATCACCACTCACCTCCCGCAGTTCCGTGTAGAAGGCGCGGCCGGTGGTGGAGCTGATGAACAGCGTCAGCACCATGTCGCGGGGCGGCCAGCCGTCCACGTTCAGCCAGCGGCCCCGGCCCGGCAGCAGCACCCGAGCACCGAGCAGGGCGGTCACGGCGTCCTGGTCGGTGGTGTCGACCGTGATGCCGTTGCGGGCGCCGGTGAGCCGGTACGCGCGGTCGAGGGTGAGCGAGAACCCGAGCGTGTTGTCGTCGACCTCGGCCAGCAGCCGCAGCAGCGTGGCGGGGTCGAGGTCGCGGCAGCGGGTCAGCCAGGAGGCCGGCGAGCCGAGACCGGCGGGGCGAGGCAACGTCGTCATTGTCATCACTCCCGCGCGTCGATCCACGTCTTGCGGCCCTCGATCCAGGGATGCCGCTCTTGTGCCTCACGGCGGTACAAGTTGCCCAGGGTCCGCTTCAGCCCCCACAGGCCCAGCAGGGCGCCAAGCGCGGCGAGGATGAACCCGCCGTTGAACCCGCCCCACAGATAGAGCACGAACAGCACGGCCGCGCCGGCGACGGCCCATTTCACGATCTGCCAGGACGCCCACAGGGCGAATCCGATCCTCCACATGTCAGGCCACCGCCTTCAGGCCGCCGGTGCGGCCGGTCGTCACGAACTTGGTCAACTCGTCGATCTCCGCGTCGTCCACGTAGGCGGCGCGCACACGCATGGGCAGCCGCGACTTGGGGCGCAGCACGTACCCGATTCCCGCCGTGGCGGGGTCGTTCGGGATCTCGTCAGCGAGCGCACCGCGCAGCCGGGCACCGTCACCCAGGACCATGTCCGCGTGCCCTGCCGTGGTGACCCGCAGGCAGATCCGCACGGTGAACAGGTCACGGATCGGCACGGTGTCCTTGGTGGGCTCCTGGACGTAGCCGAGCATCGTGTGCCCGGTCGCGCGGCCCTGAGTGCCCACAATGGACAGCAGCTTCCGCAGCTCCTTCGCGACCGCGTAGTCACCGAACGAGAGCAGCGCGCCCAACTCGTCCATCATCAGAAGGTTGAGCGGCGTCTCCACGCTGGGCGTGAACTTCCGCTTTCCCTGCGCCGCCAAGGACTCTTCAGTCTCTTGCAGGTCTTCCACGAACGCTCGGACGACCTCCACACAGTCGTCGAGGTCTGCGGCGTAGGCGTGTGAGATGCCCTCGGCCTTGGTCAGCTCCATCCGCTTGGGATCGAGCGTGTGCAGCCGCACCAGGCCGTCCCGGATCATCGGCGCCAGCGACCGCAGCGGACCCCACGCGAGCGAGCCCTTGCCCGAACCGGTCGCGCCGGCCACCAGCCAGTGATTACCGATCAGCGGCTCGCACCAGTCCCCGCCGAACTCGGTCTCCCCGAGGAACAGCGACGACAGGTCCACGGAGTCGCTGTCCCACAACATCGCCGGGGCCTCGATCACCTCGGTGAAGGACTCACGACGCTGCACGATCAACGCGAGGATCTGCGGCTTGATCCGCTCGACCCCGACCCGTTCAGCGTTGAGCGCCACCGCGAGCGCGTCGGTCTTGTCCTCCCACTGCGCCAGGGTCTGACCGGGCACCATGCGCACGTAGACCGTGTCCACAGTGGGCGACGACGACCACACCCTGGTCACCCGCGGGACCTGCTGCTCACCGGTCTTGCGTTGCGCCGGAGCCAGATCACACGAGGTGGTCACGTCCTTCCAGCGGCCACCGGAGTAGCGGGAGAACCAGCGGCGCCGCAACGACCGCAGGTACGGGGCGGCGAACCGGTCGAAACTGTCCGGGTGCGCCCGGTACCAGGCCAGCAGAGCCGCCGTGGTGCCGCCCACCGCGATACCGGTCGGGGCCGGTCCGAACTGGAGCGCCGAACCCGCCAGCGCCAGCGGCACGTTCGCCTCGACCGGGTTGCGTACGGCCCACTTGATCGCCCGTGTCTCGAAGCCTGCCTTGCGATTGGAGTAGCTCTGCATGATCAACCCCTTTGTGCGTGATCGGGAGTGGCGAACCAGCCCCGACAAATCACGCGGATTCATCGGGGCCGATCACGCCGTGGGAATGCCGCCACTACGGACGGACTTTCGGGGCCACATCGGTTACCGCCACCAACAGATTTCCGGTGGCCAACCGCGCCCTCTCGTACAACCTCTTAAACTTGCCGGAGTTCGTCGGAATACCGTTGAGCGCCTCTCGCAACTGCGTCATCGCGGCACTCAGTTCTTCGGTCGTGTTGTCCACCTGAATGCTCATGTCAGACCATCCAGTCCCGCGACACCAGGTCGCCCTCGTGCTTCTTGGCCTCCTGACGGACCGAGTCCAGCGCGCCGAACGCCTTGCCGTGCATGGCCTTCAGCTCGTCCTGCGTCGGCAGCGTGAACCCGGTGTGCGCGATCGTGTCGTCGACCTTGTCGATCACCTTCATGATCGAGTCGAAGGCCACCTCGACCTGGTCCATCGCACCGACGAACTCGCCGTACTTGCGAATCGCCCGCGTGTTGCGGATGTTGGCGATAATTCCGGCCATTCGTTCACCCCTCCTTTTGTCGAACCACGAAGACCCCCGGAAAATCGGCTTGCCGGGCCGGGGGTCAACGTCATCCCCGGTGCACATGGCACCGGAAAAAGGCATGGGTGTATCCACTATGGAATTCTCAAAGACCAAAAGGATTCCCCCGCTGTACGACAACATCGCCTGCCGACGCGGAGTCACGAAGGAGGTTCGACGGTCACAGGGGCCAAGCCGAGCGCGACGCGCTGAGCGCCACCGATGGCGCAGATCAGGCGATCTTGGTCAAACCCATTGCGCGGTAAGCGATGCCGGACACGGTCTCGTTCCGGCCGTTCTTGAACGAGTAGAACGAGGCGCGCGGGTCGACCAGGTCCACGATGTCGCCCTCGTCAAACCCATCGCCGGGGTCGGTCGCGAGGGTCACCTTGATCTCCTCGCCCTTCTCGCCCTTGGCCTTCATGAACACGGTCGCGGTGAACTGCTGCGCACCGGTGTCCCGGTCCGTAACGATCTCGGTGTGACCGTCGACCTCACGCGTCTTGACGGTCGGCAGCTCGGTCAGCATCAGGCGCCGGTCGCTGAGGATGATCGGCATGTTCTTCACGGTTCCTCCATGTGTAGGGGGTCTAAACTCTCTGGCCGTAAAACCTCTTCGGAGTTGAGGGGGCCTAAACACAAGTTACGCCTGTCGGCAATAGCTGTCAAGGGGGTCTAAACTATGTACATGACGACGCCGGGACCGGACGAGTTCGACGCCGTGCGCACGGACCCTGACCCGATCAGGCGAGGCCAGCGGGCGGGCGAGCTGATCACGCTCTACCAGCAGCGCGCCACGGAGCTTGCACGACTGCGCCGGGCGGCGATCGAAGAAGCGCGGGATCGCTTCGACATGAGCTACACGGACATCGCGGCGAAACTCGGCATCACCAAGGGGCGAGTTACCCAGATCCGCAACACCGCACCTGGACCGGAGCGCGCGTTCTTCGGAGTAGGCCCGATCTCCATCGCTCTACCTGGTCGGATCATCCGTGAGCGAGACGACCTCGTCATTGCAGGCCCCGATGACGCGACAGGAGCTCATCTCACAGCCGAGCTGGAGAAGCTCGCCTTTGTGATCAACGAACGCGTCGTGCTGGACCCTCGCGAAGAGTGGGAACCGGCCGGCGACTCCGTAGTCATCTGTGGCCCCTCATCCGCACACGTCGGCCACCAGCTCATGTCCGCCGACCCCGTCTTGCGGATGGCGATTGGCGACAACGTGCAGTGGTACATCACTGATGAACTCACGGGCGAACGGTTCCTGTCTCCCATGGACGAGCCGGAGCCTCGCAGGGCCGATCACGCCTACATAGCGCGGCGGAAGCTGGGTAACCACGTTGTCGTGCACATCGCCGGTCTTCACGCAGCAGGTTCCGTAGGCGCCGCTCACTACATCACGCGCAACCTGCCAGAGCTGTTCGCCAAGTTCGGCGACAGCGAGTTCAGCATGGCCGTCACAACTGAGTTCGACGGACTCGTACCGACCCACATCGAGGTTCTTGTGCCTCCGAGGAAGTGGGCGTGATGCCGTTCCGCGGAGCGTCGCTGCCGGCGGGCCGTGGTCGAGGACAAGACCGTTGGCATGTCTCAGGCAACGCAGCGATCGTGCTGGACGGGGCGTCAAGCTTCACGTCGACTACGGCGGACGCCTCCGAGTACGTCGATCACCTGCTCCACGACATCTCGACCCGTGTCAGCTCGCCGGCGGATCTTTCCACCGTGTTGAGCGAGGCCATTCGATCGACATCCGAGCGACTTGACGTCCAACCTGGCAACGGCCCGTCCTCCACCGTCCTGCTCGTTCGCGAGCGCGATGCGCGCCTGGAGTTCCTTGCGCTTGGCGACAGCACGGCCATCGTGAAGACCAACGACGGCGTTGTTCACCGCATTAGCGACGATCGGCTCTCCCGTACAGCGGTCGACCTTCGGCGCCAGTACCGAGCGCGACTCGAAGCCGGTTCCGGATACGACCATGCGCATCGCGCGTTGCTTGGGGAACTCCAGCGCTACGAGCGCCAGTTCAGGAACACGGCCGAGGGCTACTGGATCGCAGAGGCTCAGCCCGAAGCCTCGCATGAGGCGGTTCGGCGCACGTTCGAAGTCGGTGACGTGGATTGGGCCGTTCTCGCGACCGACGGCGCGCAACGCCTGATTGACCACTTGGGACTGTCATGGGGGGACGTCGCTCAAATGGACAGTTCCGAGCTTTCCGCGTTGCTCCAACGACTTCACGACTGGGAACAGTTCGAGGACCCCACGGCCAAGTTCCTTCCGCGTGCCAAGCAGCACGACGACAAGGTGGTAGTCACCTGGCGCTCCAAGCCCTAGGTGTCACTTGCGCCCGTGTCCAAAGTTTCTTCTCTTCATCAAGGCGGCCCCTGCGGGGCCGCTTAGGTCGCCGCTCTATCCCCGTTCGGCAGGGGCTTCACGGCCTCATTCCTTTGTCGCTCGGGTAAGCGGGCGGGGCCCGGCCTCCGGCCACCCACCCGCACCCGGCGACGGAGGCAGGCCTACCCGACCGAACGGGACAGCGACCTAAGCGGCCCCGCAGCCACCGCAGAGCAGAGGAGAGAGCGCCGGCTGAGGAAGCGCAAGCAGCCGTCGGAAGGCTCTCCCGACACCCCTGGTCCCGGCCATCGTTTAACACCCAGAGAGCTGTGTCGAGAGCGCTTCGCGTCCCTACGGGATGGCCTAAAGGCCACTCTCGACACAGCTCTCTGGGAGCTAAGCGCAGCAGGGACGAGGGGGACGGGGGAGGAGTGGGCGGCTTCGAAGGTTTCCTTCGTCGGTACAGAGTGACGTTCGGTCCCTGATTGGCGATGTAACGCTACGACCAGGCGCTGAGGCACCAACGCGGGAGGGGAAGCACGCGCACGAAGGGCTAGCTGCCATGACAGCGAACTGCCAGTTACTTCAATTTGCCGCGAAGGACATCGCGTGAGGTTTAAGTCTATCCCGCCATGGGCTTGGTTCGTCTTTTCATTGGGCAGCATTCTGATTGGTGTAGGAGGTTTTCTTCCATCCGACTCTTACGGCCAAGCAGTAGCACTGCAAATCGGAAGTGTCGCAATGCTGCTGGTTCCGGTCGTTGTGGCAGAAAGAGGAATTCTTTCCGCGTTCGCCGAACGTGTTGAAGATTCGTTGGCGATCCAAGAGTCGATCATTGAAGAGTCTGCCTCGCAGGCCGTTGACGGCAGTCCCGAACCTGTCGAAGAGACAGAGCCTGCGCCAGAGAAAAAGCCGACCGGGAGCCGTCATCCAATTAAGGTCATTGCGGCAATTGAAAAGCGAATGCTGGACGACGGCTGGGAACAGCGAAAACGCGGTAGTCATTCGGTTTGGGAAAAGGATGGTCAGCGCATCGTTGTTCCTCTCACTCCAATGGATCCCGTCCGGGTCGCCAGAAATATTGAACGAATGCTACGCATGGCCAAGAATTCTTAAACCCATCCTAATGTCCCCGGTGGCGCTGCCACTCCTGAGCGCCATGGTCGGCGGTGCCTGAGCTGGGCGAACGGGCGGTAGGAGACCTGCTCGTTGCTGGCAGTGTGGGGACCAGCTGGGGACCACGCGCTCTGCGGCCGCTGTCACGACCTGCACGAACTTGAACAGCCCGCATCGTGTCAGACCACGCATGACGTGCAGAAACTCTTAACCACATGATCTGGGGGTCAAGGGGTCGCAGGTTCAAATCCTGTCGTCCCGACGGTCTGAAATTGCCCGCCGGATCTGGGAAGAAAACCCAGGTCAGGCGGGCTTTTTCATGCGACCAAGATGATCACTGCATGATCGTTGGCGGCATGATCAACAGGCCCCGAGAAGGAGCCAATCAGGAGCCAGTGGCTCCTTCTTTTTGACCAACGGCAAGTGGGGTCGTCCACGAACGGGTGAACTTGCCGAACGGTGCAGAACATGCGTCAACGGGTGCAAACCTGACGTCGTCGCCATCGAACTGGCCTGTCGACGTGCTGCCGCTGACAGGCAGCGGCTATGGGTGCCTCGAAGCTCCAAACTGCGCTGGTCTGACCGGAACCGCAGCAACCGTCTCGCAAGGCAACCTATCCAGGCTGAGGTGTCTGATCGGTGGCCGCGCTTCACCTGCAAGCGCTGCACGCCGTCGCCTACATCGGCCTATTCGTCAGCGGGCCGGCTACTAAGTCGTCGAGTGATCAAGCGCAGTGGTCGCTTTGTCCCTGCGTGCGCAGGTGGAATCCCCGGACCACGTCCAGCCGATCTCGCGCGGTGGCTACCACACCGCCGCCAACCTCCAGACCGTGCACTGGGAGTGCAACATGGTCGAAGGGGCGTATTGAGGTGGTTGAATCGGACTGCTGGTCGGTGGCACCGGTTCACGCGTCCAGCACGCGTTTTGTCGGCCCCTCGGCGTAGTGTCGCCGCATCGCCAGATCGAGTGGCGGATCAGGCCGTACGCAGGAGGTCGGGTTGCGGTCGTTGACCGATCAGTTGCTGCACGGCGATCAGGACATCCCGTGCCCGGAGTGCGGTTTCGAGGTCTGGATTCGCCTCTCCGAGGTTGTTGCGGAGTGCGCCGTTCTGTGTCCGCTGTGCCGCACGCGCTTGTGGCTGCGTGACAGCCGCGGCCAGATGTCGAACCTGGGCGCGGAAGTCGAGTCACAGCTCGATCAGGTGCTGAAGGAGTTGTTCTGATGAGGGCGCAAGAGGATCTTCGGATAGCCGTTCGGGAACGGTTTCGGCGACTGATGACCGCGCACCACCAGGACTTCGGTCACCAGATCGAACTCACTGCGGGCTGGATCGGCAAGCAGCCTGCGCTGGTCGCGATTCTCGCTGCTGCGGAACGGATCGAACCTGAGTTGGACTACGACGGCTGGCTCAACGAGCTGACGAACCGCCGCATGAGTTGGCCCGCTCGCACAGAGGAAGGAAAAGCCACCCTCGTCTGGAGACTGATGAAGTACCTGGCCACAGACGAGATCAGCGTCCAGGACTGGCGGACGATCTTGATCACCTTCGCCGATCGGCTGGGTGAAGCGCCGCGTGAGATGACCGAGCGACTGCTGGCCCCGGTCTTCGACTTCCTCACCGAGCGACTCGGCACGGACAGCAACATCCTGCACGTTCTCAACCGCTACGTTCGCAAGGTTGAATGGTTCGACCGGGACACGCTTCACGCGAAGTACCTCGACCAGACGCGGCGCGGCGAGGAGATCTACGACCGGCACCTGCGGGAGTTCCTGTTCTCCGAAGGCATCAACATGCCGTTTGCTCAAGCCAAGTCTGCTTCGGGACTCTCGGATGTCCTGACAGGTCTGGACACGGAAGACCCACTCGTCTGCGAGCTCAAACTGTTCGACGCGGACAGCCACGGCAAGCGCGTCATCGCGGCAGGCCTCAACCAGGTGACCCACTACGCGGACGACTACAACAAGACCGTCGCCTACCTCGTGATCGTCAACCTGTCCGGTCGTGCGCTGGAGCTGCCCACGGACGGCGACGCGCAGGTCTGGCCTCGCCATGTCGAACTGGGCGGTGTGCGGACCTACCTCATCCCGGTTCGGGCGCTGCCGCCGGACGCATCGGCCAGCAAGCTGGGCAAAGCAACTCCGGTGAGCGTGAGCCGAGACGAACTCGTCAACCCCGACGCGGCGTAGAGAACGAACTCGCGGCGGCCTGAAGGGCAGGTCACACTTCCGGGCCGTGCTTTGCGCGCCCTTTGAAATGCTCGCCACCGTGTACACGGCCAACTGTTATTCCATGCGATTTGTCAGCATTCGCGTCGACGTACTTCTCAGACCCTCGTCTCGACCGTTAGCCCAGGGCTTACGATCATCGGCATGATCCGAGCGCTGGTCGTGGGAACTGCGGAGTTCGTGGCGCGTGAAACGACGAGGGAATGGGATTCCGGGTCGCTCGTCGGCTTCTCGCCGTTGCCTTCCGTGCTTCCGGCTGTCCGGTCGCTCGCGCGGTCGCTGGCGCGATTCGCCGACGTGGAGCTCGTTGGTGGTTCACCTGTCGAGAATCCTGACCTGAACACGTTGAACGAGCATTGGCGGGCTTTGCGGACAAGCGGTGCTGAGGCGGCGATCGTCTTCTTCACCGGTCACGGTGTCGCGCGAGGCACGTCGCTGTACCTCCCCGTGCCGGAAACCGACCCGGCCAGACTTCCGGACACGGCGATATCGGTGGTGCGCTGGCTTGAAGAGGTCGAGAACACGGACAACGCGGTTCCGACCCTCTTCGTGTTCGACGTCTGCGAGTCAGGCACGGCGGCCCTCCACCAGGGCATCCAGGCGATCTTCAGCCGCGACCGGAAGGCGTGGGTCATCGCATCCTGTGCACCAGACGAAAAGGCGTTCGGCGCAAGGTTCACCACGGCGTTCGCCGTGGTGCTCGATCAGCTCCGCGCGGGCAGGCTGAACGGCTGGCCCCGCTCGAGCCACGTGCCGTTGTCGGTGATGGCGCGGAAGGTCAGCGAGGAGATGGAACGCCACCTCGGCGAGAACATCTTGCCGCAGACCGTTTTCCGCACGCCCGAATACGTGGCGGAACAGCAACATCCGTTCTTCTCCGACCCCAACTTCACCGAGGACGGTCGTGCGCGGATGTTCCAGGGCATGGACGCCGGGCTTCGCGAAATGACCGACGCGGTGCTCGCGCGAGCACCAGGACTGGACCCGGTCCACTTCTTCACAAGGGTCACCGGCACTCCACCAGGAAAGCCGTACACCGGTGCATGCTTCTTCACCGGGCGGGTCGCGGAGTTGCGGAGCATCGCGGAATGGATGCGCGACGGACCTTCGCTGCTGACCGTCACAGGGAGCCCCGGCACCGGGAAGTCCGCACTCCTCGGAGTGGTGACATGCCTTTGTCATCCGCAGATGCGCGATCTCAGTGCTGTCGTGCGGTCTCGCGTTCCACGTGAAGTCCGGCCGACAACGGGATCCGCTGCCTTCGCGGCGGTCCACGCGCGGTTCCGCGATCCGATCGAGGTGCTCGAGCTGCTGGCCGCCCAACTGGGGCTGGAGCCGGACAAGGACGGGTGGACCGCGGAAAGGTTCGCTGAGCGGCTCGCCGGACTCGACGAACCTGCTGTGCTCGTCATCGACGCGATCGACGAGTCGTTGGACAGTCGCGGGCTCGTCGACGACGTGATCCTCCCGCTGCTCGCCGCGAGGTCCGATTCAGACCAGCCTGTGTGCTGGCTCGCAGTGGGCGTCAGGCCGTGGTGGGATCAGCTGCCAGGACTGCGCTTCGCGGCGTCGCGCGGGCGGTTGATCGACCTCGACACGTCCACGTCCGCACCGCTGCTCGCGGAGGAACTCGCCACCTATCTCGACGACCTCCTGGGAGGAACACCCGGTTTCGACGTGGCCACCGCCGAAGCCATCGGCACACGGCTGGCAAAGGCTGAGGGGCGTTTCCTCCTGGCCTCGCTGTTCGCCGACCACCTCGCCCGGAATCCAACCCTGACCTCGGCCGAGGCCGTCGGCCTGCTGCCCGTCGATCTTCCCGGGATGTTCCGTCTGCAGCTCGATTCCACCTCGAATCCCTTGCTGCCGGCGATCCTGGCTGTTGTGGCGCAGGCCAAAGGACAAGGCATGCCACTGGACCTGATCCAGCGGTGCCTTCCTGCTCAAGAGCCCGCGGCCACGCTCGACGAAGTGCGAGCGGCGCTCGGCGAAGCCGGTTTCTACCTTCGCATGGACAACGATCTCGAGGACGGACTGCTCTTCCGCTTCTACCACCAGAGCCTCGTCGATCACTTCCTCGCTGAGATGGACGGCCAATCGCTGCTGGCCGGCCTTCTCGCGGCGGTTCCGGCGGTCGGCGAGCTCCGGGCCTGGGGTGAGGCTCACGCCTACCTTCGTCGTCATGTGCTGGATCACGCGCTCGACACCGGCGGTCCTTCGGTGGACGCGCTGATCCTGGACGCGGGTCTTCTCGTCCACGCCGAACCGCGCAGCGTCATCAGGACCCTGAACGCCGCGGTGTCGACCTACGGTCAGCGGCAGGCTTTGATCTACGCGTCCTCCTACAGCACGACCATCAGGCTTCCGCCAGCACAGCGCAAGCAGGTGCTTGCCCTAGACGCCGTTCGTCAAGGGCGTCGAGATCTCGCGCAAGCTTTCTGGAACGTGCGCACCGATGGTGAGAACCCACCACTCCGATTCGTCTGGGCCACGGGCCCTGGGCGCGTCCCCAACCTGCTCATCACCATCGGTCCCGCAACCGTCGAACACGCGTCGGCTCTGGCGGTCGGTCACAGCAACGACACGCCAGTCGTGCTCATCGGTGGTTCTTGCGGTGTCGTGGACGTCCACGACACCGTGCACGGCACCGTGCTGTTCAGTCTCGATGGTCACGGCGAGCCGATCGTGGCGATCGAGACTGTCGATCTCGACGACATCACGCTCGCGGTGACCGGCAGCGCGAGCAAAGTGTGCGCGTGGAACCTGGCCGACGGCTCGCGGTACAGCGAGCACGTTGACGCCGGCCTCGGTCTGACGGCGTTGCAGATCGAGCGCAACGACGAAGACGGCGTCCTCATGGCGTACCTCGCCACGGATTCAGGGGAGCTGCGGTACGTCGACCTCGACACAGGCGAGAAATTGCACACCCAGTCCGGCCTAGGGCCTGATGTCCGCGCGATGCGCCTCCGCGTCGAGGAGGGCGAGCTGCACGTGCAGTTCACCTACGCCTCCGCGTTCACCGAGGAGGCTGCGGTGACCGCCGTGGGGCTT
Source organism: Lentzea sp. NPDC054927 (assembly GCF_053610285.1). Taxonomy (NCBI): domain Bacteria; kingdom Bacillati; phylum Actinomycetota; class Actinomycetes; order Pseudonocardiales; family Pseudonocardiaceae; genus Lentzea; species Lentzea sp. NPDC054927. The sequence continues at coordinate 75,874 of NZ_JBSGXZ010000031.1, read as the reverse complement.
GGCGTCCTGAATGGGAACAACGTCGAGATCGTGGGAGACCAACGGGGCTGCGTCAGGGTGTGGGAAAGCGACGGGCAAGAGAGGCTGTTGCACGAACTTTCGGGCTACGATCGAGGGTACGTGATGAAGTTCGATCGCTGGCCTTCGGAACACGGGCGCGATGAAACCGTCAGAGTGATAAGTGAAGAGAAAGGTGCGATCTCCGCAGTTGCGCTTGGTCACTTGCGGGGCCTTCCCGTCGCTGTCACATTTCAGGAAGAAGATGGTGTCCGCATCTGGGACATCGGCTACAGATCGATTATCAACCCCGCAGGCGTGGGGACGGAAGAGGCCTTGCGTTTGACGCGTCTGGGTGAGCGAGCAGTTGTCGCCGTAGAGATCGGCGCTTACGACCGCCCGAAACTCGACCCGAAGAGTCATAGTTTCGAGATGGTCCGCATCGAACCATATTCAATGTTGTGGGCGCGAGTGGACGGCGAGCAAATCGGGGCGATCGAGGCGCACATGACGGAATTGGTGGCTAACACCACGAGCGTCACAACTCCTGTAAGGCTCAAGGGTGACGACACGAGCGACGACGGCCTGGATTGGACGGCCCCAGTGGTGATGTCCAACGGCAAGTCGATCCAAGTAGCCTCTGAGCAGTCCGGGCTCATCCGTGTTCGGGATGCGGCGTCGGGGGAGTACATCGGCGGCCCGCTGTTCCTGCCAAGTGCCTACCCGCGGCCGACGCAGTTGGCTGCGGACGTGGAGGGTTTGGCGGTCTACTGGGCGCACGAGATTGCCGCGCTCGAATGGGAGTGGGATGTCGTCGCCGAAAAATCCATCCCATCACCCGAAGTGACGCATGTAGTCGCTTGGTTCCCCGGTGTGCTTTTCGCCAATGCTCCAGAGCTGGAAGCGTGGGACATTCATTCCATGGCCGACTGGGCGGACGGCAGGCCTGATCCGAGCTATTCGATCGGAGCTCCGATCGATGTGGAACCTGAAGTCCTCAAGCGCCTGGTTACTAGATTCCTTGATGGTCACAATTTGGATTTTCTGTCCCTGGAAAGAAGTGAGTATGGAGTCTCGTTGATTGAGGAAAACGCTACCGAGCACGAATTCCCGATCTTCTTCGTGACCACGATCGAGAAACCGGAGGTGGTGTGATGAAACCCGTGCTGGCCGTGCACGGTATCGGCAACCTAAAGGACGGCAAAGAGCCTGAAACGGCTGCCGTCGAGCTCGCCGCGCCCTGGCAGGCACGTCTTGAGGAGGGGGTACTTTCCGCAGGCCTCAAGATCGATCCGCCGCCCGTTGTGGTCGCGTACTATGCACACCTGTTGACGGACTCCGAGAGCCAAGGATCTCCGCAAGGAAACCTGGACCGCCTGACGGCGTCCGAGGAAGCGGTTGTCCGAGAGTGGTTGCTGTCGGCCGGAGTTCCGGCTCCCGATGACCAACAGGGGTGGATCACCGCACCGTTGCGCCAGTGGATCCACTGGCTGGCACAACGGCGGGGCACCACGTTCGACGTGCTGGCCAGGATCGCGGTGGCGATGGCTCGCGAAGTGACCTGCTACCTGACCAGGCCGGAACGGCGCCGCCTTGCACGGGAGGCGGTCGCCTCCGCGATCGAGCGACACCAACCCGCGGTGGTCGTTGCCCACTCGCTGGGCTCGGTCGTCACGTTCGAGGCGCTGCACGCCTATCCGGAGACACAGGTCGACCTGCTCGTGACCGTCGGGTCGCCCCTCGGTCTGCCAGTGGCGATATTCGACGCGTTGGAGCCGGAGCCGAAGAATGGTAAAGGGGCTCGCCCTCCCGGCGTCAGGAGGTGGGTCAACCTGGCCGACCCCGGCGATGTCGTCGCCGTTCCTCAACGACTCGGTGACCGCTTCCCAGTTGACCTTCATGACACGTGCGTCATCGGCAAAATCGACTTCCATACCCTGGGTGCGTACCTCGCTCACCCGCTGACTGCGGCCACCATTGCGCAAGATCGCTGTGCCTCCTGAGTAGAACAAGAAGCCAGCTCCGCCGTCACGGACTGGAGTAGATGCTGGCAGTTCCGAGCGTGTCCGGCTGCGGAGTCGGACCGCCCTGCCCGCGTGGCGGGTGGGTCCCGTGCTAAGGAGAACCCAGGCGGTAGACCGAGTGGCGCGGGCGACGTGTTCTAGGCCCTCGCAACTGCTGGGAATCAGCGTTCATGGGGCGTTGCAGCTGCGCCGGCTCCGGCCGTCCGGCGCCGGACGGCCAGTTTGTCAGACCCCCCGAGTAGCGTGCTGGGCGTCGGGACCTCAGGGCTGACGTGGGAGCTGAATGACGAAGAAGATCGATGCCAGCCAGCAGATCGGTGATGGAGGCATCGCGCTCATCCACGTGCTGGTGAACGCGATGGGGTTCGTGTGGCACGAGCGCAAGACTGACGCCGGTATCGACGGGGAGATCGAGTTGCGTGATCCCTCGACCGGTGAGGTGGCGAACAAGGTTCTCCTTGTCCAGAGCAAGGCCACCAATCGCAAGTTTCCCGGCGAGAACGACCGCAAGTTCCACTTCGTGTGCACGCAGTCTGATGTGGACTACTGGATGGCTGCCGAGGAGCCTGTGCTACTGGTGTGCTCGCATCCGGGTACCGGGGAGGCGTGGTGGGCACACGTTCAGGCTAGCTTTAAAGATCCTGCTCGCCGCGCCGCGCGCAGGGTGGAGTTCGACAAGCGTACTCAGCGGTTCGACGAGAGCGCTGGACACCGCCTTCTTCACGTCGCAGATCCGCACGGCCGTGTGCACGTGCCGGTGGCTGTCCGTCGTCAGGAGCTTCTCACGTCGAACCTGCTTGCGGTCGACATCCCGAAACTGCTCTACAGCGCACCGACGAAGCTTCGTGACGTCCGAGAGGTAGTTGCGCGGCAGATCGAGTCGGGCTCCCCGGACGTGCGGCGTGATTTCGTCCTGCGGGAGAAGCGGATCTTCACCTGGTCGCCCTTGGAGGAGACGGCGCTCCAGTCAGCGGTGAGTGGTCCGACCGACGTCCACAGCACCACTGAGTGGGAAAGCGACCGACAGCGGCAGCGGTGGCTCGTGCAACTGCTGAACGAGGCGCTTCGGCGTGACGTGGCCGTGGACTGCGCCTGGCACCGCAGCCGCAAGATCGTCTACTTCAAGGCGAACCCCGACCTGTCGCCGCGGGTCATGCGCAGCACGACGGGTCGCGTCCGCGCGTTGGTTACGCCGACCGCAAGGAGGGATTCGCCGACGGAGATCGGCTTTCTCAAGCACGCCGCGCTCGACTGGAGGTTCCTTCTCGTCGGGCAGCAGTGGTTCTGCGCGTTGAATCCCACCTTTCACTACACGCGTGACGGCCAGCATGAGTCCGCATACATGTCTGATCTCCTTGCGGGGATCAAGAGGCTTGACCGCAATCTCGCCGTGCTTGGACATACCGTGATGTGGGCGAGTTACCTCAAGGGGGATGAGGGTGTCTTCGAACCCAGGGAAACGATCATCACCTACGGGGACCTCGCCACGTTGACCACGGACAGCGGCATCGATGACGACCTCTGGCTTGAGGGCTTGGGCGAGCGGGGGGAAGGCGTCGAGTCCGGTGGCGATACTGCCGAGTTTGCTGTGGAGGACGTTGACGAGCTGACGCTGTTCGAGGTGGAGCCGTGAAGGTAGTCGTTCTGAAGGAACCCATGCTGGAGTTCGGGGGCAAGTCCCGGCACGTCAATCCGCGACACGGCATCGCCGATTACGGCCCGGCAGACGTCCAGAATCCGGCGGTGCGGGTGATCCGCGTCGGGATCGTCGGCACATCGTCCGCGATCGACGGGTTGCGCCGTTGCATCGACCGGTACCGCGAGCCCATCGAGGCAAAGCCGGGCAAGTTGGGGCACCTGCACGTTCCATTCCCCGGTTTCGATCCTGACGTCGGGTTCCGTGCTGAGCTGGCGTGGGACGCCAGGTTGGAGCGACCGATCCGTGAACGCGACCTGAAGGCGCTCGCGGGGCTCCACCCGCAGGCCGCGGTGAAAGCTGCCGTGGACCTCTATGCGGCCGAATTGGACGTGCTCAACGAAGAAGCCGGCTGTGATGTCGTGTTGATCGCCCGTCCTGACGACCTCGCTGAACGGGTCGAACCAAAATCTGACGCAGTAGGCACAGAAAGCAGCAAAGGACAGCCTGCACGCGCTGACGACTTCAGGGCTCTGCTCAAGGCCGTTGCGATGCGCTACAACTGGCCGATCCAGATCATCCGGCGCAGCACCTGGGACGCGAACTTTAAACCTCCGCCCGGCGAACGCCTGAGCCTCCAGGACGAGGCGACACGTGCATGGAACCTCTTCACTGCCATCTACTACAAGGCGGGTGGCGTTCCGTGGAGACTCGCCCGCGAGTCGAGCGATCTTGACAGCTGCTATGTCGGCGTGACCTTCTATCGCAGCACTGATCAGTCCTCACTGGAAACCAGCGTGGCGCAGGTGTTCAACCAGCGCGGCGACGGCGTGATCGTCCGCGGCGCTCAGGCAGCAATTTCCCAGCACGACAAGCAGCCACACCTCATGCAGTACGACGCCGAACGGCTGCTTCGGGAAGCACTCAAGCGGTACCGCGCTGAGCACAAGCGTCCACCAGCACGCGTGGTGTTGCACAAGACCTCATCGTTTACCGCAGACGAGGTGGAAGGTTTTAGGGCGGCGGCTGATGAGGCTCAGCTTGAGGTGTTGGAGCTGCTTTGGCTGCCTGCCAAGGAGTCCGTCAAGCTCTTCCGCTCCGCCTACTACCCTCCGCTGCGCGGCACGCTGTTCAGCTTGGACCAAGACCACCACGTGCTCTACACAGGTGGGAGCGTGCCGTTCTACCGCACGTATCCCGGCATGTACGTGCCCTCACCTATCTCGTTCCGCATGGTCGACACCGAGTCCAGCCCCGAACAACTCGCTGAAGAACTCCTCGCGCTGACCAAGATGAACTGGAACCAGACGCAGCTGGACGGCCGGATGCCCATCACCCTCAGGACCGCAGACCGCGTTGGGCAGATTCTGCGGCATCTAGGTCCTAAGGACCGCCCTCAGGGCAGATACGCGTACTACATGTGAGCTCGTGTGGACACGTTTCACCACCGTGCGGGTGTCTCCGACGGACGTTACGCGGCTAGGGCGAACAGGCGGTTCTCGTCGGTGAAGACGAGGCCGTTCGGGAACTGCGCGGCCAGCGAGTCTTCCCAGCGTTTCTGGAGGCACCGCAGGATCTTGGCTTCGATCTCGGGTGCGACGTGGTCGTAGACCTCGCGGATCTTGTCGGAGACCTTGTGACCGAGGCGGAGCGCACGGGCAACTTCGGGGATCCCGTCTCCGATGAGCCAGGTGTTCTGGCTGTGGCGTAGTCCGTGGAACACCAAGCCGGGTTTGACGGGCTGGACGCGGATGAGCGGGGTGGTGATGTGCAGGTTGCCGTCGGCGGCCGGGCGCATGGCGCGGCGGGCGAAGTTGGAGCGGCGTAGTAGCTGGTGTTGCGCCGTAACGAAGATGTGCGGGTGGTCGTGCAGTCCGAGCAGGTACCGCCACATGTCGATGAGGAATGGTGGCAACGGGACAATGCGCGCGGAAGCGGCGGTCTTGGGCGGGCCGAGGGAGAGCTTGCCGCCGACTTCGTGCAGGGCGCCGAAGTCCGGGTCGATGACGAAGAAGCCGTCGTCGAGATGGATGTTGGTGCGCTGGAGTCCGGTGAGCTCACCCCAGCGTGCTCCGGTGTAGGCGGCGGTGATGATGAGGATTGCCGCCCACTCGCCGACCAGCGTGGCTGCCTGGAGCGCAATGCGTAGAACTTCCAGTGGCGATGCCCAGATCGCTTCTGGTTTGCGGTGATGGCGTCGGCGGCCTCGGCGTCGTACCCGGATGGGGCTGACCGGGATGATGCCTTCGTCGGCGGCGTCGGCGAGCATCATGGTCAGGATCTTCATGATGGTCTTGATCGTGTTGTGCGCCAGGCCTTTCTCGCGGAGCTTGACGGCCCAGGTGTGCACGGCGATGTTGCTGATGCTCTCGAACGGCACGGTGCCCCAGCGCGGCGTGATGTGGTTGCGAGTGAGGCTTTCATACTGGGCCATGGTTGAGTCGGCCACGTCGATCGATCCGAACCACGGTTCGATCCAGCCGCCGAACGGCTCCTGGGCGGCCGCAGGGTTGGTGCGACGGTTGTCGAGAAGGGCCTCGCGGTTCATACGCGCGGCTTCCGCGTTCGCTGCTTCCTCCGTCGTGAAGCCTGACAGCGAACCAAGCGTTCCGTCGTCGCGCTCGTAGCGCACGCGCCACAAGTTGGCGCCTGAACGTTCTGCGTACGCCATGAAGGAAACCCTTTGCTGTGCATGGTGTTGCTGACAGTCCTATGGAGGCATTGCTTGCACGAGGGGATCAAGCTGGTGGTGAAGTCTTGCCGGATTGGGTAGTTCGCGGACCGGTGCGCACGTCTTGCTTGCTTTCCTCGGCGATCTGATCGATGTCCTCGCGGGAGAAGCGGAGGTGCTTTCCCAGGAATCTGCAGGGGATTGCGCGAGCGGTGGCGCGTCGGCGCAACCACGACGCGCGAACCTGAAGTAACTGCGCGGCTTGGTCGGCGGTGAAGAGCAACTGCTCTTGTGCGCTTGCCTCGTCGCCTGGCGATGACGGCGCCTCTTCTGGCAGCGCAGACACCACAGCTAGGTCGCGCGGTTCGGGCAGTTGAACCGCGGGTGCCCGTGAGAGTTGGAGACGGCCGGGGGTGCGTGGACGCCGTGCGTTGTTACTCATGGTGTGGTCCTCGGTTGTCCGTGAGGCTGCGACAACGTCAAGCAGCTGGCCGGCATCGGTGGCGCGTTACCACGACGTGTTCGGCTCGCGCTCACGCGGCCGGCTTTCCGAGACACGCGTGCTCGGTGAGAAGCGCGGTGAAGTCGTTGAGCAGTAGCGAGATCGCGAGGGTGGCTTGCTGAGGGATCACACCGTTTCCCAGAGCGCGCAGTTGAGCTGTGCGGGGGAGTTGGACCTCGGTGACCCATCCCGGCGGTAGGCCCATGAGGTGTTCGACGAAGGCTGGAGCGAGCACGGGGCGGCCGTGCTGCCCTGCTTGCATGGGGTAGGGCGTCGGTCTGCCGAGCAGCTGTTCCCATCGACGCACGGCCGGGGCGTAGTCACCCCAATCAACGCTCGCACCTACGCGGCGTTCTCCGTCTCGCCCTGTGACAGCAACCGGATGATCGCCGAGGGCAACATGAGGTCGCCCTTGGATCCCCGCTGTGCTGGACAGCCTTTCGTCCCGTCGGTCGCACGAGGCGTCGGCAGGAACACCAACTGGTTCGTAGAAGTGTTGTGGGACGACGCGTTCTGGACCGTTCGGCACTCGTCGCCCAGCGACGGGCCGCCCTTCTGGTTCTTGTGAGCACAGGCCTTCGCATCCGACGCCGTCGGTGTAGGCAGCACCTTGATGACGCTGTTCACCGCGTCGTGCAGGCTGACCTGGTGACCCAGTTGCCGACGGCGCACCGGGTCGGCCGCCCCGCGGTTGTCGCCGTCGCGCGCTTGCGGCGTCGGCAGCATGCGCGGCGGCGCCAGTGCGAGGCCAGGCGAGCAGGAACACGCGTTCGCGTCGGTGCGGGGCGCCGATGTCGCAGGCGCGGACGCTACGCCAGAGCGCGTCATACCCCGCTTCGGCCAGGTCGCCGAGTACACGGTGGAGTCCTCCGTTGCGCCAGCGAAGCGCGGCGACGTTCTCCACGATGAGCAGCGCGGGTCGTAGTACGCGAAGGCCCGCCACGATGTCTGTCCACAAGCCACTGCGTTCGCCCTTCTCAATGCCGACGCGCTTTCCGGCGGCGGAGATGTCCTGGCACGGGAACCCGGCGACGAGCACATTGATCGGGTCGACTTGCGTCCACTCGATGGCGCGCAGGTCGCCGAGGTTCGGCACCTCTGGCATGCGCGCCGCGAGGATCCGCGCGACGTGTGGATCCGGATCCGCGCACCACGCGATTCGGCCGCCACCGAGCGCGGCGAGCACGCCGAGGTCGAGTCCGCCGTAGCCCGTGCAGAGCGATCCGAGCACGGGGCCGGCGTTCATGCCGCCCGGCTCCGCGGTTGTTTGCCGCCGAGAAGTTCGTCGGCGGCGCGGCGCCTTGCTCCGCGCGTGAGTGCGGTGCGGAACACGAGGACGTCTTCGTGCGCGATCAGGTGCAGCGGCAGTCCGGCCTCGCGCTGTTTGCGGATGAAGTCGCGCTGGAAGAAGCTGCCGCGCGCCACGAGCTCGTTCTCGGCGGCGCGGGCGAGGAGTGCGACGTTGCGTTCGACGGGGATCAGGCCGGCGGTGCGGGCGCAGGTGAGGATCTGCGAGGGCAGGTCGATGAGTTCGGAGTGTTCGCGCCAGGGGCGGATGGTGATGGCGATGTGTCCGCCGGGGCGCAGGAAGGTGCGTAGCGCGGCGAGGATGCGGGTGAAGCCGGTGAGCAGGCGGTGGTGGCCGATGTTGGCGAGGTTGCCGCGGTCGAGCGTGTTGCCGTAGAGGTGGTGGTACTTCTGCACACCCTCTCCCGGCGCGACCGCGACCTGCCCGTGTGTCGACGGGCCGTAGGGCGGGGACGTGACGACGAGCGCGGCCTGTCCCACGTACTTCTCCGGCAGCAGCGTGATGAGCTGGCGCGCGTCGCCGTGGACTACCTCGGCGTCGGAGTCGTGGCCGTGTTCGCGCGCGAGGTTGAGGTTCGCTCGAGCGACGTCGACCCAGTGAGGTTCGTACTCGACGCCGACGGCGCGGCGGCCCAGGCGCACGGCTTCGACGAGAGTGGTGCCGATGCCGCACATCGGGTCCAGGATCAGGTCGCCCGGCTCCGTGTAGTGGGTGACCGCGTGCCGCACCACCTCGGGCAGCATCTTCGCGGGATGCGCGGTCGACTCGGGGACGTACTTGTTCTTGCGCTGCGAAGCCGGTGAGGCCTGCGCGGTCGTCCACACGGACACAGAGACTTCCTGCGGCGAGACGCTGGAGGTACCAGGCGGCCGAGTGTCGGTCGTCGTGTCGTCCACAGCTTTGTCCACAAGGGTGACGGTGGAGGCGCTCTTCGTGGGCTTGCTCATCGGAGGTCTCCGCTCTTGTCGGTGGTGTCCAGCTGGGCGCGCTGGCGGTTGTGCGGCTGGGCGAAGACCAGGACGTCGGAGTGGATGCGCAGGTGTGGTTCAGGCAGGCCGCGCACCTGGGCACGGTGTCGTCCTCGGGCCGCCTCGTCACTGGACGAACCGTTTGTGAGGTGCTCGTCGGTGAGCCGGAAGCACCCGTCGTGCACCGGCACGTGCACGGCGACTACGTGCTGGAGGTAGAGCAGGTCCGCGTTCTGCGCGGACGCCACGGCTTGGCCTGTTGGGTCGTGCAGTTCGCCGGTCGTCCAGTCGCAGTGCGTGAGAACGACGAGGATGCCGCCGGAGCGCAGCAACTGCGCCGCGGTCAGCGCGACGAGGTCGCTGGCGCCGCCGCCGAAGTGGCTCGGGTGCACGCTGGCGATGACCAGGTCTGCCTGTTCGAGCGGGTCCACGACATGCGACGCGGCTTCGTTCGCTTCCGCGTCGGCACGGACACGGCCGAGACGCGCCTCGCGACCAAGGCGCTCGACAGCGTGCCGGGCGTCGTCCAACTCAGGATCTGCATCGGCGTCGGGTGAGCGTCGAACGACGCCGTCGTGGTCGACTACGCCCAGGCTTGTGCGCGTTGGCCACGGCAACAGCACGACCCGATCGCCCGCAGAGCTGAACGACGACACGATCTTCTCGACGAGTTCGGCTGGCCAGGTGGCGTCGACGTCGATCCCGGTCGGCCCAGCGGTCCACACGGTTGCCGGCGTCGGAGTCGAGGCGGAGCCGCGTGCCTGCGTGCGACTGGTCCCAGGAGCAGGTTTCGCCGGGCTGACGTGGCTGATGTTCGGGGCGGTCGGCCACGGTCGACGGTCCTCGTTCCGGCGGCCTCGAGGTCCTGCTGAGCTTGGGCGAGTGCGATCGGCATGAGCGCGGCGAGCGCGGTTGCCGGGAGTGTCGGAGTCGGTCACGGGTTGTCCCTCCGCAGACTGGGGGCGCCGCGATTGCGAGGCGCTGATGACACCCCTGAACTCCGAAATAAAGTGGCCGCGGGGACAGGGCACTACGAAGTGCTGATGCGGCATTCGCAAATTTCCTGGAGTAATTCCGGCGATCGTGCGACGACGTCTTACCAAGGTGTCACCGGGCTATTACCGCGCAGGTGGTCGGCGGTCGCAGTCGATGATCTGCGCTGGCAGGAGGCCCGGTCTGAGGGCCTGATTGATCGCTGGTAAGCGAGCGGTAGTAGTTCGGTGCCTTCGCGGTAAGAGGCTGGTGCCACCCGTTGTGGCGTCCTGAGCGAGTCAATCTTCCGACTCGTTTCAGGGGTAATCCCATGACTTCGCATCGCAGGACTGCGCGCTCTGGTTTCGGGCGCGATGGCATGCCTTTGGACGCCGCGCGATCGGCGTTCGAGTGGTTGGTCACCGGCCCGCATCCGGTGTCACTCGACGGCCGCGTGTTCCCCGGTCTCCCGCCTCAGCAGGTTCCTCTCGACGAGGTGCGCAACCGGCTGCTGCGCCGCGGCTGTTCGCAGAAACTGCGGGACGCGGTGTGGGCTCATTTGGTCCTGCGTGCTCGCACCGACGGTGCCACCTGGACTGTCGGCTGCGTCGGGGTGGCACTGCCGGCGCTGATCGCCACCGCGTCGACGTTGTCCGCGAAGTTCGCCGACGACCCCAGCGACATCCACGCCGCAGTGCTCGCCGGATTCGTCGCCGAGCTCGCCGTGGTGGATCTGCGCAAGCCCCGCATCATGCTGCGGCTGCGCTGGGCGGCGTACCGCGCCGGGCACGCCGCGGTACGCGAAGCTCTCGACGCGCCGGTGCCGTCCGGACACGGGTTCCGCTCAACCCTTCCGCCGCCTCCGTGGGGTCATCCCGACTTCGTCCTCGCCCGCGCTGTCGCAGAGGGCGCGATCACCTCCGCCGAGGCAGAACTGATCGGCTCGACGCGTTTGGAAGGCATCGCTCTCGCGGACGCCGCGACTGAACGCGGCTTGTCCTACGAGGCGGCGAAGAAGGCGCGGCAACGCGCCGAACTACGACTCGTCGCTTACCTGCGCGACGGCGCGAGCACGGCTGCGGACAACGGCAGCGAAGCGGACGTGGCCGACTACGTCGCCGACTCGGTCGTCATCACCGACGCTGCCGCAAGGTCGGTCAGGGCGGGGGCATCGGACGCGAAAGTCCACAGCGGAGTGTCCCCGCGACGGCGAATTCGCGGAGTTCAGGGGTGCGGGAGGAAAGCAGCTCCCGCGCACACCTCGTCCGAGCTGTCTGAGTGCACTTCGGACTCAACTCCGGGAGTGTCGCGATGCGCCTGACACGAATCCCCGTTCGCTCTCGTTCCAACGAAAACGACACCACACGTCGGAGCGCTGTCGTTCGGCGGCGGGGTCCGCTGATCGCCGGGCTGCTCCTGGTGGCGTTGCTGGCCTCGGCAACAACGGCGGCCGCCGACACCTCGGTGCTGGCGATCGCCGAGAGCGTCGACCAAGTTCTGAACAACATCCGCAACTGGTTGATGGGCATCCTCGCCGGGCTCGCGACGGTGGCGGCGACCATCGGCGGAGTCCGGCGCGTCTTCGGTGGCGGCGATCCCAGCGAGCAGGAGAAGTCCAAGGAGGCCTTCAAAGCCGCCGGTTGGGGCTACGCATTGGCTGCGCTCGCGCCGCTGCTCGTCGCCGTGCTCAAGGGCATCGTGGGGGCGTAGGCCATGTCCACGACGAGTCTCTTGCGCGGTCCGACGTGGCGTCGAACCGTCGTAGTTCTGCTGGCCACATTCCTCACTCTGGTTGGTCGCGGCGTTGCAGCAGCCGAGCCACCGACACCGCCTCCTCCGCCTAGCCCATCGGGTGGCGAGTGCGGCATCACCGATATCGGCGCATGTGTGGCCGACGGCATCAACAGCTTTTTCTGGGCGTTGGTGGTCGGTGCGCTCAACTCGTTGCTGAAGCTGGTGGGCGAGACGCTGCTGGCCACGCCGACGCTGGAGCAGCTGCCGCGAGTGGGCGAGCTGTGGGAGTCCTCGCGCGGCATCGCCGTCGCGTCGTACGCCCTGCTGGTCATGGTGGCCGGGATCGTGCTGATGGCCTACGAGACGCTGCAGACGCGCACGACGATCCGGCAGGTCGCGCCGCGCATCGCGGTGGGATTCCTCGCGGCGAACCTGTCGCTGTTGCTGGCGGGCAAGGCCATCGAGTTCGCCAACGCGCTGTCCACCGGCCTGCTCGGCATGGGACTAGATCCCAGCAGCACGGCGAAAACCCTCAGCATCTTGCTGACGCAGACGGTGATGAGCTCGATCACCAGCGCCGGTCTCTTCGGGACGCTGATCTCGCTCGGCCTCGTCGTGCTGCTCATCTCGTTGGTGGGTACCTACGTGATGCGGGTGGCGGTGACGGTCATCCTGTTGGCCGGGGCTCCGCTGTTCCTCATCTGCCACGGGCTTGAGCAGACTGACGGCATCGCGCGCTGGTGGTGGCGGGCCTTCTTCGGGGTGCTGGGAATCCAAGTCGGACAGTCGCTGGCCCTCATCGCGGCGTTGCGTGTGTTCTTCGCCGAAGGCGGCTTCACGATCTTCGGCCCCACACCGAGCGGTCTCATCAACCTGATCGTCACCGGCGCACTGCTGTGGGTGCTGGTCAAGATTCCGGGTTGGGTCATGCACCACATCCAGATCGGTGGTGGCGGGCGTACGTTCCTCGGCTCGCTGATCCGCGGCTTCCTGATGTACAAGACCTTCGGCCTCCTGAAGGGCGCGACCGCAACCGCCGCGACCGCCGCCCACAGCGGACACGGCCGCCGTGGCGGCGGGCAGAGCGGTCCCACCGACCCGTACGCGAACACGCGCACCACGGGCGACGGCCAGTACATGCTGCCCTTGGGCGGGCTGCGCAAGGTGAAGGCAAAGCCCAAACACGATGCCGCCGAACCGACAACCGCGGTGCGGCCCAAGGGACAGCTGACGTTGCCGTTCGAGCACGGATGGCCGGAGAACCGGCCCGTCCTCGGCCGCGACGGGCAGTACCGCCTCCCGCTGAATGTCAAGCGAGCACCGCGACCGACCGGTGCCACGGCAAGTTCCACGCCAAGGACGGCACCCCGGTCCGGTCGGCAGCTCGAGCTGCCGTTCGACCCCTACAAGGGCAACCGGCCGTCGCGCGACGGCCAGTACTCACTGCCCTTGGACGACGTCGCCAGGACAACGCCGCCCAAGCCCGCGTCACCCGCGCCGACACCAGACGACCGCCTCGCGTGGCGCAGCAAACGACAGCTCCGGCTACCGCTGGACCTGCCGAAACCGCCCCGCCCGAAACCTGGAGGTGCTCGGCCATGACCGCACCTGTTCGCATCCCGGCCGATGTCGACATGCACGACCGTGTGCTCGGCCCGCTGACCGCGCGCCAGCTGGCTGTCCTCGCCGGTGCAGCAGCAGTGCTCTACCTGATCTGGATGGGCACGAGCGCGTTCCTGCCGTTGCCGCTCTTCCTCACCTTCGCGGTTCCGTTCGCCGTCGCCTCGGCGACCATCGCCTTGGGCAAGCGCGACGGCGTGCCGATGGACAAGCTGCTGCTCGCCGCGCTCCGCCAACGCCTCGCGCCACGGCATCGCGTCACCGCGCCCGACGGCGTGCTGCCGGCACCGGCCTGGCTCGGCGACGGGGACGAGGCCGTGTCTCCGTCGTCGCTTCAGTTGCCCGCGGAAGGTGTCACCGAGGCCGGCGTGGTTGATCTCGGCGTCGACGGCCTCGCCGTTGTCGCGGTGGCCTCCACCGTGAACTTCGCGCTGCGAACACCGAACGAACAGGACGCACTGGTCGCGTCGTTCGGCCGGTACCTGCACTCGCTGACCGCCCCGGTTCAGGTGCTGGTGCGCACCGACCGCCTCGATCTCTCCGCTCAAATCGCCGAGCTGCGCGACCGCGCTGGAGGTCTCCCTCATCCCGCGCTGGAAGCCGCAGCGTTCGAGCACGCCAACTACCTCGCGCAGCTCGGCGCGCAAACCGAGCTGCTGCGCCGGCAGGTGTTGCTCGTGGTCCGCGAGCCGATCGCGACCGCCGCACCGCCGGATGGACTCGGCGGACCGAGCGTGCTCAGCACGCTCGCGGGCAAGCGCCGCAAACGGGGAGCGCGACGAACGACAACCGGGGAGCGACGAGCAGCCGAAGCACGCTTGGTGCGTCGCCTCGGCGAAGCGATCGAACTCCTCGCTCCAGCCGGGATCGCGGTGACACCACTGGACGCCAGCCAGGCCACCGCGGTACTCGCCTCGGCCTGCAATCCCGACAGCTTGCTGCCGCCGTCCGCAGGGCTCGCCGCAGCAGACGAAGTCATCACCACCTCCAATTCGGACATTGACTACGGCTTGCTCGACAGCAGCAGGGACAGCGACTGGGACTACGACGACGAGTTCGACGACGTGCGGGGACAGTCGTGATGGGCGCCCGCGCGGTACGTCACCAGCCGTCAGCTACGGCGTTCACCCCGGACGCCCTGTCGGTCGCGCCGAGGCATCTCGAAGTCGGCGGGGAGTGGGTCGCCAGCTTCGCCGTGGTCGGGTTCCCACGCGAGGTGCACGCGGGGTGGCTCACGCCGTTGCTCACCTATCCCGGCCGACTGGACGTGTCGCTGCACGTCGAACCGATCGACGCCGCCACCGCCGCGTCCCGGTTGAAGAAGCAGCTGGCGCGGTTGGAGTCCGGACGTAGGCACACCGCCGAGCACGGCCGGTTGTCCGACCCGCACGTCGAAGCCGCGACGGAAGACGCTTACGACTTGTCGTCGCGGGTGGCGCGGGGTGAGGGGAAGTTGTTCCGGGTCGGGCTGTACCTGACGATCCATGCCGCGTCGGAGAAGTCCTTGGCCGACGAGGTCGCGGCGGTGCGGTCGTTGTGCGCGAGTTTGTTGCTGGACGCGAAGCACACGACGTACCGGAGCCTGCAGGGCTGGGTCTCCACGCTGCCGTTGGGCCTGGACCTGATCGGTCTGCGTCGCACCTTCGACACGACGGCGTTGGCCGCGGCGTTCCCGTTCACCAGTCCGGACCTGCCGGCGCCTGATCCCGCGAGCGCTGCGGCACCGGCGGGAGTGCTGTACGGCTACAACATCGGCTCGCAAGGGCTTGTGCACTGGGACCAGTTCGGCGCTGGGATGCATAACCACAACTCGGTCGTGCTCGGCCGCAGCGGCGCCGGCAAGTCCTACTTGGTCAAGCTCGAGCTGTTGCGCAGCCTGTATCGCGGCGTCGAGATCGCCGTCATCGACCCGGAGGACGAGTACGCACGGCTCGCAGCGGCGGTCGGTGGAACCTACGTCCACCTCGGTGCCGCCGGTGTGCGGCTGAACCCGTTCGACCTTCCCATCCAGACCCGCGCGGACGGCCGCCGCACCGCACCGAAGGACGCCCTCGTCCGCCGATCGCTGTTCCTGCACACCGTCATATCCGTGCTCTTCGGCGCAGAGCTGAAGGCCACCGAGCGCGCTGCGCTGGACCAGGCGATCGCGGCGACCTACGAGAACGCGGGCATCACGGCCGACACCCGAACCTGGACCCGGCCGTCACCAAGGCTCGTCTCGTTGCGCGACGAGCTCGCGCATGCTGGTGAGACCGGGGACAAGGCTGCGGCGGAGCTCGCGGCGAGGTTGCACCCATTCGTCGACGGTTCGTTCAAGCAGCTGTTCGACGGGCCCAGCAGCGTCAGTCCCGAAGGCCACCTCACCGTGTTCAGCCTCCGGGACCTTCCCGAAGAGCTGAAGGCGATCGGCACGCTGCTGGTCCTCGACGCCCTGTGGCGGCGGGTGTCCAATCCCGCGATCCGCAGGCAGCGCCTCGTCGTCGTGGACGAGGCATGGCTGCTGATGCGCGAGCGTTCCGGCGCGGAGTTCCTGCTCCGCATGGCCAAGGCGTCGCGCCGACACTGGGCCGGGCTCAAGATCATCACTCAGGACGAGGGCGATCTGCTCAGCACCCAGCTCGGACTGGCGGTGGTCGCCAACGCCGCCACACAGATCCTGCTGCGGCAAGCACCGCAAGCAATCAACGAAGTCACGCGCGCCTTCAACCTGTCCGCCGGCGAACGCGCCTTTCTCCTGTCGGCTGATCGCGGCCAAGGTCTGCTGTCCGCTGGAACGCAACGGGTCGCGTTCCAGAGCATCGCCTCCCCGACCGAGCACTACCTCGTCACCAGCAGCCCCGCCGAACTGGCCGCCTACGCCGACACGACCGACGCGGACGACTCAACCGGGTTCGTCGATCTCGGATTCGGTGACGAGTCATGATCGGGGACTACCTGGTCGATCCCGCCGGCACGGTGCGCGCGATCTTCAACCGGGTGCTCGGCCTCGCGCTGGAGTGGGGACCACTTGCTGCCCCGCTGCTCCTTGCCGCCGTCCTCGCGTTCATCGCCGGGCGCAAGTGGTGGGCTCGTCGCCGTCACGACCTGCTGGTCGCCGACGCGCGCGAAATCACCGTGGTCGTGCCGCCAGTCGTTGATCCCGCAGGCGGAACAGCGCTGTGGTCGAACCTCGTCGGCCTGCTGCGTCCGGGCTGGCGCCGGATGTTCAGCGGACAGCCGCACCTGGCGTTCGAGTACCTGTTCTCGGAAACCGGTGTTGCGATCCGGCTATGGGTGCCGGGCGTCATCCCGCCCGGCTTGGTGGAGCGCGCGGTCGAAGCCGCGTGGCCGGGCGCGCACACCCGCGTGACCCCGGCAAGTCCGCCGCTTCCCACTCCCGGTGACGGCCAGCGTCGGCTGGTGGTTGGTGGTGAACTTCGGCTCGCCCGGCCCGAAGCGCTGCCGATCCGCGACGCCTTCGACGCCGATCCACTTCGAGCGCTCCTCGGCGCACCGGTCGGGCTAGGGCGGTACGAGTACGCGTGCGTGCAGATCCTGGCTCGCCCTGTCACTGGACGCCGGGTTCAGCGGGCTCGCCGTGCGGCAGGCCGAGTCCACAGCGGAGGGTCGACCCGTCTCGTCGGTCGGCTGCTGGACTTCATCACTCCTGGTGCCACAACGAAGTCACGTCGTACGACCGGCCGCATAGCCGCGGGAGCGTTGCACAGCAACCCGCAGACTTCGCTGGAGTTCAGCGCCCAGAACCGCGCCATCGTCACCAAGCAGCGAGGTTCGCAGTTCGAGACCGCCGTCCGGTACGCCGTGGCCACCTTGCTGCCCGTCGACACCGGCGACGCTCAGCTCCGCGAGGCTCGTGACATCGCACGTGGCCGGGCACACGCACTCGCGGCCTCGTTCGCTTCCTACACCGAGCACAACCACTACACCCGCCGCCGCCTCCGGCGCCCCGGCGACGTGGTCAACTCTCGTCGCCTCGGCACGGGAGACCTGTTGTCGGTGCCGGAGCTTGCTGCGATCGGACACTTGCCGACCGACGCGAGCATCGCCGGCATCCAGCGCGCCGGAGCTCGCGCGGTCGCACCACCGCCGGGCGTAGCCGTGCCAGGTCCCGATGCTGTGCCTCTCGGCGTCACCGACGCGGGCCACGAACGTGCTGTCGCGCTTCGGGTCCCGGACGGCCGCCACCACGTGCACGTCATGGGCGCCACGGGCTCCGGCAAGTCCACCCTGCTGGGCAACATGATCCTCGCTGACGCCGAAGCCGGTCGGGGAATCGTGCTGATCGACCCCAAGGGCGACCTCGTCACCGACGTCCTGTCCCGCTTGCCCCGCGCGGTCGCCGACCGCGTGGTGATCTTCGACGCGGACAGCAAGACCCGGCCGCCGTGCCTGAACCCGCTCGACGGTGGCGAAACCGACCTTGCCGTCGACAACCTCGTGTCGATCTTCCGCCGGGTCTACTCGGCGTTCTGGGGGCCGCGTACCGACGACGTCATGCGCGCGGCCTGCCTGACGCTGCGCACCCAGGAAGGCGTCGCCACGCTGGCTGACTTGCCGAAGCTGCTCGCAGACGAAGCGTTCCGCAGCCGCGTGACGGCAGGCGTCACCGATCCCGTGCTGCGAGGTTTCTGGTCCTGGTACGAGGAACTCACCGATTCGCAGCGCAGCCAGGTGATCAGCCCGCTGATGAACAAGCTGCGCGCCTTCCTGCTGCGGCCGTTCGTGCGCGACGCCATCGCGGGCGGCCAGTCCACCGTGGACATGGGCGAGGTGCTGGACGGCGGGATCTGCCTCGTCCGCATCCCCAAGGGCTCGCTCGGTGAGGAGACCACCCGGCTGGTCGGATCCGTGGTCGTCGCGCGCACCTGGCAAGCAGCGACCGCTCGGGCCCGCATTCCTCAGCGGCTACGGCGTGACGCGAGCCTGGTGATCGACGAGTGCCACAACTTCCTCAACCTCCCGTACCCGATCGAAGACATGCTCGCCGAAGCCCGCGGCTTCCACCTCAGGAAGGTTCTAGCGCACCAGCACGGCCACCAGCTGACACGCGAACTGCGCGAGGGCTTGTCGACCAACGCCCGCAGCAAGATCTTCTTCAGTGCATCGCCAGAGGACGCGCGCGACCTGTCCCGACACACCGCGCCGCGGTTGTCAGAGCACGACCTCTCCAACCTGGGCCCGTATCACGCGGCCGTCCGACTCGTGGTCAACGGCGGAGAGACTCCCGCGTTCACGATGCGCACGACTCCGCTTCCGCCCGCTGTCCCCGGCCGTGCGAAGGAAATCCGCGCGATCGCGAGAGACACGGCCGACACCCGGCCTGCAGGTCCGACCGCTTCCCCGACAGGAAGTGCTCGTCCTGCGAATCGACGGCAGCCAACAGATCGCCCTCGAAGCGTGGACCCACGTCGAACCACCTGATCTCCAACTCGGAGGCGTAGATCATGATCACCAATCCGACTCGACAGCGCACGCTGCGCGGACACCAGCCCACGCGGCCGAGGTCGCGTGTCGCGAACAGCGTGCAGCACCAAGCAGTGCTCGCAGGACGGCTGACGCCGCGCGACAAGTGGATCGCCCGGATGCTCTGGGAACACCGGGTTCTCACCTCCCACCAGATCACCGAGATGGCGTTCCCCAGCTTTCGGTCTGGCCGGATGCGGTTGCGCGAGCTCTACACGTGGGGCGTCGTGAACCGCTTCCAGCCCTTCGTGACCGTCGGCACCGCGCCCATGCACTACGTCCTCGCGCCCGCGGGAGCGGCAGTGCTCGCCGCGGAGGACGGGCTGGACGTCAAGGAGATGGGCTACCGGCACGACCGGGTCTTCGGCATCGCCCACAGCCTCCGGCTCGCACACACGGTCGGCGTCAACGAATGGTTCGCCGCGCTGGTCGCCCGAGCCCGCCACCCGCAGCAGAGTGAGGCGCTGATGGCGTGGTGGTCGGAAGCCCGCTGCGCCAGGCACTTCGGCGATCTGGTGAAACCCGACGGCTATGGCCGCTGGCGCGACGGCCACCAGCAGATTGAATGGTTTCTCGAGTTCGACTTCGGCACAGAGGTCCTCTCCAAGCTCGCCGGGAAGCTGGCCGGCTACGCAGCACTCGCACAGGCCAGCGGGATCACCACGCCCCTGCTGATCTGGCTGCCCACCTCGCGCCGCGAAGCCGCCGCACGCCGACTGCTGACACAGGTGTGGGGCGAGCTCGACGATCCACACACCGTGCCGGTCGCCACCGCCGCGGCCACGCTGCTCGATCCGGCCTCGCCACGTCCGAGCCCGGCTGACGCGGTGTGGCTTCCGCTGGACGCCAAGCCCGGCACCAGCCGACGGCGCCTTCTCGTGGAGCTGTCTGAGGTGTGGCATCACCTGCTGCCACCCCGCAGCAGCGACGACGAAGACGAGGTCCGCGCACCGGAGTCTTCACGGCCGACGTCCTCGCCGCCGACGCCGATGCCGCCGTCAGCCGGGAGTCCCGGCCCACCAGCGGGGAGTTGAACCGGATGTACACGAAGATCGCCGCCGGCATCGCGGCGTCGTTGCTCGTGCTCGCGGTACTGGTCGGCTACAGCGCGAAGGCCGTGGTCGAGTCGCTGTTCGGCGGCTTGTCGACCGCGAACTGCGCGGCGCAGATCGCGGACATCCCACCCGACTACTGCGCGCTCTACCTCGCGGCGGCACCGAGCTGCCCCGGCCTGGACTGGTCGGTCTTGGCCGCCATCGGCAAGGTCGAGGCCGATCACGGGCGCTCCACCCTGCCCGGCGTTCACCACGGTGAGAACTTCGCCGGGGCCGGCGGGCCGATGCAGTTCCTCGCCTCGACCTTCAACAACGTCGTGGCGGCTCACCGGATCCCGCCAGGCGGGGCGGACCCGCCGTCGCGCTACAACCCGCACGACGCGATCCACGCCGCAGCCTTCCTGCTGTGTGACGAGGGCGTTCGCCGCGGTGACCTGCGAGCCGCGATCTTCGCCTACAACCACGCCAACTGGTACGTAGACAAAGTCCTCGACCAAGCGGCGAAGTACGCGGAAGCCGCCGCCAGCACAGGAAGCGGCGACTGCAACAACGTCGCCACGCTGAACGCCACGGTCATGAAGGCGATCAGCTACGCGTGCAAGCACCTCGGTTGGCCCTACGTCTGGGGCGGCAACGGCCCGGACTACAAGCACCCAGGCTTCGACTGCTCAGGTCTGACCATGACCTCGTACGAAGCAGCGGGCGTGAAGCTGCTTCGCACCGCACAGCAACAGTTCGACATGGGACCGCGCGTGCCCGCTGGCCAACCGTTGATGCCTGGCGACCTCGTCTTCTACGGCACCCCGCGGAACATCCACCACGTCGGCCTCTACCTGGGCCGCGGCAAGATGATCAACGCCCCCACCTTCGGCATCCCGGTGCAGATCGACAACTACAGGTACGAGGGGGACGACTACGCCGGAGCGACCCGCCCGTGGTCCGGTGCGAGTCTGTAGTTTCCGCGCACATTTGATCAATTCCACGCACACATGACCGCTAAGTGATCGCCTGATCATCTGCTGCGAGCAGCTCTTTGAGCACCGTCGCTCTCACGCCGAGCGCAACCGCACGCACATGCCCATGAGCGGACGAAATGGACTGCGTGCGGACGATTCCGCACGTATGTTCAGCGGGCCCAGTCGACCGGACACAAGGGAACCCTGTGGCTTGGAAGAGCTCCCCGGACTGATGGTCAACGTACCCAGGTGTAGGCGTAGATGCGGTAGGCCACCGGCTTCTTCTCTGCGACGACGCCGATCGCCAGATAGCCGAGATCGCCTTCCGCCGTCTTGACGCACGCGACCGTCACGTCGTCGGCGAAGTCATTGGCGGCGAAACCGTCGCGCCAGTCCTGGGACTCCCGGCATTCCTTCTCGCCGGGCAGATCGGTGGTCTCCAGGTTGTCCCACCAGTTGTCGACGCCATGGTGGGAGATGCGGGACACCTTGGCACCGTTGACTGTCCTGAGGTCGCCGGTGATGTGGTCGTAGGAAAGGTCGTTGCGGGTACCGGAGTGCGAACGTTCGAGGTCGACCTCGGAGTCCTTGCTCGTCTCGTGGAACTTGAACTCCTCGATGGCGATGCGCGCGGGGCCTGGCATGCCTGTCTTGGTCGAGGCACCGTCGTCGGTGACATTGATCGTGGTGCCGGGGGCGACCTCGATGACCTGCCGGTCGGTCTCGATGTGCTGGACCACCTTGCCGTTGATGTCCACGCGCAGCTTGCGACCCGAGCGGATGGTGTAGCCCTGGCAGGGGCTCGGCGGCGGGCCTTCCTGACAGATGATCAGTTCGGTGACGTCGGCCGGCGGGGTCGGCAGCACACGGTCGTCCGCGCCGCGGACCGAGGCCAGCTCCTGCCCGATCCCGATCTTGATCACACCGAACGGGGTGACGAACTGCCCGCCCACGGAGATGGCGAATTTTCCGTCCGTGGTCAGCTTGAAGGTGATCGGGAGCAGTGGCGGCTGGAAGCCGATCAAGCCGACCGGTGGCCGGTCGTTGCCCCGCTGGTCGTCCGGCAGCTCGGGCAGCCCGTTCTCGCCAGCCTCCGGTGCCGAGCCATCGCCGATCTCGTCGTCCGAATAGACGGAGCAGGACGCGATCATGAGAACGCTGCACAGGACAGCCAGTGCGGTGCGAAGCCGCCTCATCTTGTCTCCTTGTCGAAGTGGGTTCATGCCGCATCCAGGCCGCCGAGCCTGGTGCGGAACTCATTGATCGCGGACTTCGTCCGCTCGGGGATTGGCGTGCCCGGCGGCCACGGGTCGTCCAGGACGAGATCGACCATCTCGTCGGCCAGCCGGTGGAGATCGGCCAGCGCTGGCAACAGATGTGAACCTGGTGTTCCGCGCCTTCAGTGCCGATGTCTGGAACGCCGCCTTGACCGCACCTACCTCGGACGAGCACGCGCCAATGAGCTCTCGTCCGAGCATCGTGGTGGTGCGTACGAGGTGCCGTCTGCCGAGCAGCTCGCGCCAGGCGTTCGCCGCGGACTCGACCGCCGCAGTCCCGAATCCGGCGGCCGCCACCCCATCGAAGTCCGCTGCTCGCTCCTTGCCGTGCTCGAACGCTTTCCTGCCAAGCTCCTTGCCGAGGTCGCCGGCTCTGCGCCGCCACCTGCCGCGCTGTTCGTCGGTCGCCGTCACGCACCTCGCGTGGTCAGTAGGGATTGACATCGGGAAGCGCGTGCGTGGGCAGGGTGCCGACGCGTGGGGCATCCTTCAGTCGGTCGGTGAAGTACTGGTCCAGGTTCACGGCCACGACGAACGTCTTCAGCCGGCCCAGCGAGTCGATGATCTTCAGCACCACTTCCGCGACCCTGGTCGCGGTATAAGCGGTCGAGCCGGCCGATAGCAGGCCCTTCGTGCCGAACGCGAAGTCGGCTCCCGCGGCCACGATGGCGCCAAGCGCGAAGTTGCCGATCTCGTCGAGCAGGTCCGAGATCGTCGAGCCCGCGGACTTGAAGTTGCCCGCGATCTCCTCGTAGGCGTACGAGAGGGCTACGAACCTGTCCCGCTGGATCGCGATGTCCACCGCGAGCTGGTGAAAGTAGAGGAACGCGGCGTCGGCGGCCTTGCCGGACCAGTAGTCGTTGAGGTCGGTGTTGTTGGTCTGGATGTTCAGGACAAGCGCGTTGCAGAACTTGGCAAGATCCATCCACACAATCGCGTAGCGCGCCCAGAGCTTGAAATCGCCGGCGAGGGTGTCCATGAAGTCGTCGTAGGGGTCCTTGCCGTGCCACGCCTTCTTGATCGCCTTGCGGATCAATGCGGACGGGCTGAAGAAGTCGGTGAACTTCCCGAGCACGTCGTTGGCGTTGCCGAACCTGTCCTCGATCCGCCCGCCGCTGACCCTCTTCAGATAGCCGGTCGGGTCCTCGACCTCGCGCATCTCGGTAGCGGCGTCCGGCCGCAGCCCCGGTCCCATCCGCCGGTCGGGGACCGGCTTGTGGTTCTCCAGCCGGTACTGCGGCGGCACTCCCTGCACCGAGGAGATCGGCGGGGGTGGTTTGGCCTCCGAGTACGGGAACAGCGTCGTGGGCGCCGGGTACAGCCGATCGTGTGCCTCGGCCTGGGTGTGGTCGGTGGCCACGTAGTCCTCGGCGATCTCGAACAGCGCGCGCGACGAGTCGCCGAGCAGGCTGCCCAGCTTGCTGAGCCAGTCGTGGGCATCAATCACGATCCGCCGGTGTTGCTTGACCAGTCCGAGATAGACCACACCTTGCGCTCTGCCGTCGCTGTAGGGCAGGTGCTCGATCGCCTTGACGATCCGCTTGCCCTGGATGCCGATGAGATACCCGTACGCGTCGAGGTAGCCGGGTTGCACGTGAAAGCCGTCCACACAGGCCTTCCTACCTGCGAGAGTGGTTTTTCAATCACGCAACGTGTTGCTGAAAGAAAATTCGTACACAAACATATGGAGGGTGGGACGCCCTGAACGACCGCTGAACCCCGACGACGGACCGGTGCAGAGGTTCGCGCACGACCTGCGGGAACTGAGGAAATCGGCCGGCCTGACCCTGGAGGAGATGGCGCCGCTCGCCCACTACTCCGTCGCCACCCTCTCGCAGGTCACCCGAGGGCACACGCTGCCGTCGGTCGCGCGTGTCCAGGCGTACGTCCGCGCGTGCGGAGGCGACGTTGAGGCGTGGACGGCTCGTCTCAAGGAGTTGATGGCGGAGCCCAAGGCAACGTCCCCAGAACAGGAAGCGTCCGAAGAGGAACCCGTGTCTCCGCCAGAGGCGGAGGAACACGCCCGGCGGAACTGGTGGACATACGGCGTGGTCGCGTTGGCCGGTGTGGTGGCCGGCGTGCTGGTGGCGACCGGGGTGGCCTGGGTGTGGCCCTGGACGATCTTTCAACCCACGCCGGACCTCCAGGCCGAGGTGGGGACGCCCAAGGCTGTCGAAGGCGGAGGCGGAGGCGGCTGCGCGTGGCGGTCCACCGACGTGCGAGATCGGCGGGACGACACGGCGGGCACCATCTGGTATCGCGACTGTGGCGACTACATCGAGACGTGGCTCACCGATCACATGAAAGACGGGCGATGCGTGTGGGCGACGTTCTATTGGGGCAACGGCGCCACGGACACCACATCGCGCGCCTGCCCCGCGGGCGACATGCAGTACAACAAGATCGTCAAGCTCACCGCTGGTTATCGGGTGACGCTCGAAGCCAGGAACACCGGATAGCGCGCATCAGCCTCACGCGGTTGTCGCCGCAAGTTGTTCCACAGGCTCGAGACGTCAACGTACGCAGTGCGGCGACGGGACACTGGTTTGGTGCCTCACGATGCCGACGTGCCACCTGCGGTCGTGGCCAACACTGTGAGCGGTGGCCTCCGACACTGTGGTGCAGGCGGGCACGATCATGGACGGGGCGCACATCCATCAACGTCAAGCGACGAGCCTGCCGCTGTATTGCTGCGGCGGGTCGGGTTGTGCCTCCCACAGGCAGCGTCGTACCAGCAGCGCGCCACGAGTGATCTGGTGACTCGGGCGCACGGTTGTGAGGCCCGGACCTAGGTGTTGTCGGGGTAGAACGAGGTCGGCAAGACACAGATCGTGACCGAACTATGCCGAGCGGATGTGGTCCATCCACCCCTAGAACGCACAACTGCGGACAACCCGATGCGAAACCCGAAGAACGTCCGCTCATGCCGCAAGCCGCGTGCTGCACCACGCCCCGCCTCTGTCGCGGAGCGATCGAAAATGCATTGCGCAGGTCCGGCCCGCCGTCGAAGCTTCGGCGCGTGGGGATGTTGGACGCCGTTGTGGCTCGGGTCGCGCGTGGCGAGAAGGTGCAGTTCCGCCCGACCGGCTCGTCAATGGTGCCGTTGATCCGTAGCCGCCAGTTGGTGACCGTCGCTCCGGTTGACACGGCAAAGCTTGAGGTGGACGACATCGTGCTGGTGCGGGTCGCCGGAACGCTGTACCTGCACCGGGTGACCGCGATCGCTGGGCAGCGGGTGCAGATCGGGAACAACCGAGGTCGAATCAACGGCTGGACCACCAGGGACCGCGTCTTCGGACTCTGCGTGGACGTGGACGGTGTCCCGCGCAAGAACATCGAAGGCAAGATCGGCCCGGCCGAGGACGCCTGACTCATTTCCCCTCTTCGCCGCAGGTCATGTGTCGGCTGATGTGCGGCTCATGCCGAAGGGCGGACGCTCGAAGCGAACATCCGCCCTTCGGTATGGCTGGATCAGGCGGGCTCAGCGTTGGCCAGTTCCGGCACGCGGAAGTCGAGGATGAAACAGCCGATGGCGCCGTCCTCAGTGCGTCCGATCCACACGGGGTACGCGCCGTCGCTCCATCCCGGCACGATGACCAGGTCGGTGCCGGTCTTCGGGTCGGAAAGCCGGTGAAAGACGGCCTCTCCGGCCGTGGCGGCGTCGATGTCGGCCTGTTGGTACGCCTTGACGCCGGCCTGATCGACCAGGGCGAGCGTGGCGGTGTCCACCGGGTTGCCGAAGAACTCGCCGTCGCCCAGGCTCAGTTCGTGCTCGCCGTCGAGCAACGCGAGGTCCCACGACGTGACAGGCGCGTCCTTCACGGTCACTCGGCAGGCGACCGTCCAGGCCGACTTCCCGTCCTCCGCCAGCTCGAACACGTCCACCGGGTATTCACCGGGTGGGGCAGTCGCGGTCAGCGGTTTGGGGTCGGTGTGGAGCCAGCCGGGGTCCGCGACGAGCAACTTGCCGCTGGGCAGCCTGATCGTGCCCGCTGGGATCCGCTTGATGATCTGGACACGACCGTTCTGCGTGCGGAAGCGCGCGCCATCGGTGACGACTTTCTCGATGTGGCGGGGGCGCAGCGGGTGCGGCGGGTGCCACGGGAACGCGGCGGGGACCGCGTCGGGGCCGGGGCGGACGGTCACCGGGCCGATCATCCCCGCGAGCGCGGGCCAGCCGTCTGCTGCGGGAACTGCGACGTCGCCCGGTGGACGCGTCGGCTCCGGCCAGTTCTGCCAGTCGCGCGAGGTGTCGAGCTTGCCGCCGTTGGACAGCTCCGCCGAGACCGCGACCCTCTCGACCGTCGCGGTCGCGGTGCGGTGGACGCGAGCCCGGAACGTCGGGTTCTCGCCGGCGAACTCAGGCGTGTCCTGCTCGCCGTAGCGCCAGCCGCGGACCTCGAACAGCCGCAACCACCCGTCCGGCCAACGGCGGTAGGCGACGCCCCGGTAGCGGCGGCCAGACGCGTCGATGTGCCACACCTCGGCGTGGTGGGCCAACCAGCACACCTCGACGACTGCCCGCGCCACCCCGCCGACGAACAGGACCGCGGCGTACTGGTCGCCTGCCGCGTCCCGCGCGCGTGCGACCGACTCGGACATCGGCGAGACCGGAGAGCGCGTGGCGGGGTCCCATCCCGCGCAGTACACGACCTCGACCGGCTCGGTCGTCTGGGCAGGTGCGGGCACCGGCTCCCAGTTGAGCGGATCATGCGGCTGCGGACTGCGGGAGGTCCGCACCGCCTGCACCCCCAGGGCCACCACCGTCGCGGCAACGGTGCCGGCGAGGAGCAGCGATCTTCGCGAAAGATGCGTCGATGTCCTGCCCTTGTCCGCCGCGGTCACGGGTCGCAATGCTACTTACGTTCGAGGGTCAGGCAGTACCGCCCAGACCACGCTGCCGATCTTGTTCGCCGAGTCGAGATCCACCCATACCGTCGCGCCGCTGACCGCGGCCACCGCGCAATCCACCACGATCCACACAACCCCAGCCACGACGCGACACACCAGCACCATCGCCCCAAACCGCCCGCCCATAATCACGCCACACCGCACGCCATCGGCCATACGCAATTCCATTCAACAAGGGCCTGGTCTGCAGCGCACTCTTATGCCGCAGCGGGTGTGATCGAGCAGAGGAGGCAGAACCGATGAGCGTCTGGGAGCACGGGGTGTGAGCAGGCTGGGAGCAAGTCGGCGCGTTGAACATGTCGGAACGGTCCTCAATGGACCTGAACGGACCTGTGACACCGACATCATCGTTCACCCGATACTGATCATCGATTCGGCTACCGGGTGACGTCCGGATCGACGAACAACGGTCTAAGCCGGCGAGCATGCTCGCCCGAACGTGCCAATCACTTGCCCAGCAACGGATTCCCACTCGATGCAACAGGCCCGGCAGCGATTCCCGACGCACGCAGTTGTTCCTGAACGAACACACCGGCGCGATCAGTTGTCGTGAGTTCAGGCTGGTGCGCCAAAGAGTTGACCTGCGTGAAGATGCCAGGAGCCGGATGGCACGTCCAAGCGCTGATCAGCCCTTCCTTGGTCCACTCTGACACGCGGAGATAGGACACCGGCCTGCTCCGGCCATCGTGCCGAACGACCTCTTCGAAGAACCAATCCGACACCATGAGTGCGACGAGACAGGAGGAGGCCGCCAACTCGTTCCTCAGAGCCGAGGTGTCTAGCAAACGGAAGGCGAGCACCACCGCGGCTCCGACCACGCCCTCGTCGTCGTGCACGACTTCACCCGCGTGCAGCGCTACGCGCAGCCGGATACGCGCCTCCGGCCGATTCGCCGAATTGTGGCTGACGAGCCCGGCGGCGAGTTTGATCGGAAACACCGCGCTCAGGCGGCTTTTTGGCACATCTGGCGGGATCAGCACGAGAACTCCGTCACCGCGATCCTCGACATGGCAGCGAACCCACGGCACCCCGGACCGTTCGAGCGCCTCTTGGAGGACAGAGTAGAGTCCGCGGCGGATGATGAGCTGATCCTCGCGAGTCCTGAAGGCACGGCCGAATCCTTCGATATCGACCACAAGGATCGTGCGATGGACAGCCGCAGGATATTCCCACACTTCTATACCTCGTTTCAACGCGGCCGCTTTGTGACCTCGTC
Source organism: Lentzea sp. NPDC054927 (assembly GCF_053610285.1). Lineage (NCBI taxonomy): Bacteria > Bacillati > Actinomycetota > Actinomycetes > Pseudonocardiales > Pseudonocardiaceae > Lentzea > Lentzea sp. NPDC054927. The sequence goes on along the minus strand of NZ_JBSGXZ010000031.1, from coordinate 47,563 downwards.
CGCCCATCGTCCTAATTGGATGGTTCGGTAGATGGCGAGAACACTTCGCCCGTATGTATTCGGTGTCATCGTCGAAGCGACTTCGCAGGCAGCAGAGGCGACGCTGGACGCCAGCTGCGGGTCGGACAGCACCGTCGAGATCGCCTCTCCCAGGTCTTCCGCAGTCGGCCGGGCGAGAAGTGTCGCCATGTGCTGCGGATCTGCCGCGTGCAGGTGGGCGTCGACCATGATCGTGGGGACACCAGCGAGCGCGGCTTCCCGCAACACCAGCCCCTGAGTGTCGGTGAGGGAGGGAAACACGAACGCGGTCGCCGCCGCGTACGCAGCAGCCACCACCTCCTCCGGCTGCTGGCCGGTGACGACGGTGTTGTGCAGGACACCGGCGTCCATGAGTAGCCTGCGCAACCAGGACGGGTTGAAGACGGCGCCCACCAGGACCAGCCGTGCGCCGCGGTGGTCACGCAACACATGGCGGAATGCGTGGACGAGGAGTTCGATCCCCTTCTCCGCGTTCACCCTGCCGACGAACAGGATCAGCGGTGCGTCCGGCGGCACAGCCCACCGGGCGCGGAAGCGACATCCGCCATCAGACGCTGACGGGACGTGAGCAACCCCAGTCGGAATCACCACGACACGGTTGTGTGGCAGCTCGAGCGGCGCGCGGTGCAGGATCGCCGCCGTCGGCGCGATGACCATCGCGGCCGGCCTGAGCAGCAGTGCGTTGATGGCGTCGATCACCGCACCGCGCGTCGGCGGCCGTGGGGTTCTGGCGCCGAGCCGGGCGCCGTACAGGCACAACATCAAGCGCAGCACGGTGGTCGGGATCCGGTAGGCGTCGGCATATGCGTGCAGGTCAGTGTGGTAGGTGACCACCAGGGGCACCCGGAGGCTTCGGGCGGCGAGGACGCCCAGCAGGCCGACCGCACCCGCGGTGTGCACGTGGATCACGTTCGGACGCCATCGCCCCACCGCGCGGACGTGGTGCAGACAGGGCAGGCAGGTTCGCATTCCGGCGACGCCTGTCGGCAGGGACCGGAGCGCGAGTCCGATCTCGCCGGCCGGCGACTCCCGGTGGTGCGGAACCACCAGCAGCGATCGCTGCCCTGCGGCTTCGAGTTCGGCAACAAGCACCCGGACTGACTTGATCACGCCGTCACGCCGGGGCAGGAACGTGTCGCTGAAGTGAGCCACGCGGATCTGCGCACTTTCCGCTTCATCGGGGATCATCGCGCTCGCCTCGACGACACGCGGAGATCCGCTTCCTCACGTGGCCGCAGAGTGGCCGGGACGGCGATGCGGTGGCGAACAACGTCGAAAGGTTCCGCTGCGTCGTGGCCGCTGAGCCAGCCGTGCCACGCGTCCTTGAGCGTCAAGTGCTCCTCATCTAGATACGTGCGATGCGACTGGCTGCGGTGCATGGCGACCGCAGCGCTCCTCGTGAGAGCGTGCCCCGATGAGATGGGGTGGAAGGCGTTCGGCGTGAACTCAGGGCCGCTGCTCGGTGTGCGGTACCAGGCGAGGCTGACCGAGCTTCGTCGCACCGCTGACCGCGTGATCGCCGCGGCCGCGCGGTGATCCTGGTGGGTGTCGTCGGGATGGGGCGCCAGCACAACGCGGGCGTCCGAGACGCACGTCTCGAGCCACCGCACCCGCGCGGACGTCACCTCCAGCGAGCCGTCGCGGCCCGTGACGTCCGCCACGACGCGCGCGCCGAGCACCGCTGCCGCCGCCTCGGCCTCTGTGAACCGATCCGGGTTAGCGCCGGTCATCAGTGCGATGACGACGTCGCAGCCCGCTTCGGCATAGGCGGCCAGCAGGCCACCAGCGCCGTACTCGGCGTCGTCGGCATGCGGCGACACCGCGACGACAAGCCCTCCGCCCAGATCTCCGAACCCGCTGTACATCGCGCCCCTCCGTCGGTCGTCTGCCCTTGTCCACCACAGGTGAACGATCAGTGAGATCCGATGTCGAGCATCGAGGAGAGACCGCGCGCGCATCAGCCCGCGATTCATGGCATGACGACTCCCGAATTGGGGGGTGTCGCACCCGAGCCGTGCACGAGAGGCTGGGGCGACGGATCTGCGCTGCGCACGTCAGGGCCGTGGTCCCTGGGCAGGAGGATCGATGCACGCTCCATCGGTTTGGCCGCATCGCCATTCGACGCCGGTCGTCATGGCCACCCCGGCAACGGCCACGCCAATGGGGTCCGTGCTGTCCGAGGTGATCACCAGGGTTGCCGGGGTCTTCCGCACGCTGTGGGCGCTGGCCGCGATCATCGTCGTGTTCGTGTCGGGCGCGCTTGACGACCCGCCGGTATCCGGTCCAGTCATTGCCGTGGCAGCCGTTGGGTGGTCCGCCTTCGTCGCACGGATGACTTTGCGCGACCTGCGGTTGCCGCGTTGGGTCGCCTTCGTTGACGCCGCGTTGTTCGCGGTGCTGCTGGTCGCCGCGGCGCTGCTGGTGCCCACGCCGATGATTGGCGACGGCACAAGCTGGATCTTCACCGGTGCGACGGTGTCGCTGCTGTTGGCAGGCTGGTTGCTGTCCCCCGCCGGCGCGATGGTGGCGACCGCGGCCATGGTGATCGCCTACCTCGTCGGCGTCGGCCTCGCTGGCCGAATGCCCACTGATCAAGCTTACCTTCAGACCGCGCTCTTGTTGCTGCTCCAGGGAATCCTCGCGCAGCGGACGCTGTCAACCATGCGGGCCAGCGGACGTCAGGCCGATCAGGCGCTGGATCGTGCGGTTGCGACGGAGAGCGCGGTTCGGTTGGAGGCGAAGCACGAGCGCGAACAGGAACAACAGGAGCGACTGCTGCACGATCGGGTGGCGGCAACACTTTGGCAGGTAGGAGGCGGGCATCTGCGCGGCAAGGAGCATGTTGCGCGCACGATGTGCGCTGACTCGTTGTCGGCGCTGCGCGCACTCGCGGCGGGCAGGCTTCAAAGATCCAATCTGGTCACCATGGCGGAGGCGACAGACGAAGCCGTCAACTGGGCCACCACGGCCGGTGGCTTGACCGTCGTCCTTTCGCTCAACAACCAGCGAGTCCACCCGCACGCTCAGCTGCAGGTGCTGCTGACCGCCGACGATCTCCCGACCTACGTCGTGCGGGCGGTCGGCGCAGCTTTGCTCCAGGCGCTCCAGAACGTCACCCGCCATGCCCGGACAGCCAGGAACGTGACTGTCGACTTGCACGTCGCTCCGCAACGCGTCTCTGTCGTCATCGCCGACGACGGAATCGGTTTCACCGCGGACGACGTCGACCCTGCCGGACGTGGAATGTCCAGCAGCATCATCGCGCGCATGGAGGAGATCGGTGGAAGCGCCCGCGTCGAATCCAAACCAGGTAAAGGCACGCGGGTGACCTTGTCCTGGATCGGTGGGCGCATCGCGGAGGCTCAGCCCGACGTGGGCGGCGCCGCGCTGCGAGCATACGGCGGGGGCTTCCTCCGCATGATCGCGATTCTCGGTCTGGTCTTCCACTTCCTGTCACTCGCCGCCCTGATCGGTTTGCGCGACGACTACGAGCATCCCGGCCTCGTCCTGATGTGCTGGCTGGTCATGCTGGTCGGCGGCGGCCTGCTCGGCTTCGGAGTTGGACGGCCGTGGATGACCGTCGGACGAGCGCGCATCGTCGGCGCGATGATCCTCGCTGCCTCGACGGTCGAGGTGATCAGCTGCGAACCGCAGGCCGTGCTCGGATTCGCCAACTGGGCGTTCGGCGACACCGTGTGGGCGGCCGCCTTTGTGGCCGCGCACCTGCGGATGCGAGAGGTGCTCAGCGGACTCGCGCTGATAGACCTCATACACGTCACTGTGATCCTCACGGACATCGGGGCAGATCCGGGCGGGCTGTCGAAGATGACCGGAATCCTGCTCGGCAATGTCATCGTCCAGCTCGGCATCGCTGCGGCGTTCGCGTTCCTCCGCAAGTCAACCGACATCACGTCGCAGAAGGTCTGGGCTGCCAGCGTTGTGGTCACGGATCGCCGGGCGCGCGCCGCTGCTCGGCGCGAGCGCGCGAGAAAGGCAGAACAGTTCGACGAGACAGTCATCCGACTTCTCGAGTCGGTCGCTCGTGGCACGATCGATCCGAACGACCGGTCGGTGCGGGCCGAGTTCCAGGCAGCGAGTTTCGCGTTGCGGCGCATCGACACCCTGGGCGGCGCGAAGGGAGGAGCTGTGGACCTCGCCGAGCTGGCGACCAACGCCGCGAGACGCGGCACGGACGTGGAGATCAAGTGGGCGGAGAACATGGACAGGGTCGCTCCAGGGCCTCGCCGCGCCATGATGGATCTCGTCTCCCGCGCATTGAACCACGCCGAACCGGGACGAGCGCTGCTGACCGTTCAGGCCGGGGTCGACCTCACCACGCGTGACTGGCAGGTCAGCCGACCCCGGACGGCAGACGACGCAGTCACCATCACCATCCAGTTCCCGACCCAGGCCGGTCACGCCGCGGTTCTGCGCGACGAGCTCGGCATTGCGGTGCACGCACACGGGCTACACCTGAGCATCGACGTCGACGTGGACGAACCGGAGGACGAGGACGTGGACAGCACGAGTCACGACGTGAGAACCGCTGTGCCCGCCTGGCTCGCGGTCGCCTACCAACCATGATCACCGTCGCGGTGGTCGACGACGACTCGTTTGCCGTCTCCACCCTCCAAGCCATGATCACGCGTCACCCGGCTGACCTGACGTTCGTCACCGCAGTCAAAACGGTGCCCGCGCTGCTTGAACACGACGGACCACGCGCTCAGGTCGTGCTGCTGGACGTCATCCTGGCAGACGGCAGCACGCTGACGAGCAACGTCACGACCCTTATGAACGAGGGCTTCGCTGTGCTGGTGATCAGCTCTCAGCCTCAGCGAAAGGAAGTCCCGCCGGTCATCCGGCGGCTGCGCGTCAACTTCATGTCCAAAGACGACCTCGCTGACCGCCTGCTCGAGAGCATCGAGGCCACCGCGTCCGGAAAGACAGTCATCTCGGCCGACGTGATCTCCGCAGTGCTGCACGGCTCAGGGGACGAGCCCAAGCTGACATCGCGAGAGCAGGAGATCATGGCGCTGATCGCGAGCGGGAGGACAGCGAAGCAGGTCGCCCGCAGGCTGGGTATCCGGGAGGACACTGTCCGCGACCACGTGGAGAGGGTGAGGAAGAAGTACCAGGCGACTGGGCAGAATCTGGACAACCCAATCAAGATTCACTACGCCGCACTCGACGCTGGTTATCTGCGTGACGGCCGCGAACAGATCGAGTAATCCGTTCTGTTGGCGTCGCTTTCCTCTGGTCGTCGATCCCGCTTCGCTGCGGTGGTTGCTGATCGTCCTGGCGAACGTCCGCTCATGCCGCTGAGCGCCTGCACCACCTGCAACAAGTGATCAACTACCGCGGACATCAACTTCACACCGAGCAGTCACATCGCGTGGAAACACCACTTCACGCCGCCAAGATTGCTCATGTTCGCGCGGAACCTACAGAGTCCTGCCATCTGAAGCTGTTGTGGCGTGAGACAAGGAGTGGGGTGGCCCCCAAAGCCGGATAGGGGCCCCCCCCACCATGTAAAAGGGGGGGGTGTTGTAATTTACGGCCCCCGCACCCCCCGCGGGGGCGAACAGGAAAAACGTAGGCGTGGGGGGCGGCACTAACGCGAGGCCGGAGGTGACCGATCGGTCCAGCGCGTTGCTTACGGCGCCGGAGGACCTGCCGAGGCTCTTGGCGATCGCACCAGGTCCGAACTCCTCGTTGGGGTGGGCGCGCAGGAAGTCCTCGACCATGCCGTGCAGCCCGCCGGGCGGAAGTCGCCGCGATACCGGCTCGGTCGTCGCTTCGTCGGGCTCCACGACGGGTTCCGGTGCGTCTGGGGGCGCTGGGGTGTCGGTCTCGTCGAGCGTGGACGCGGTCGCGTCGAAGGGCTCGGTGCCGGACGTGGTCACCTCGGCCGTGGTGTCGGCCGCCGGAACGTCTACGGGAACCGTCCAGGTGTCGGCAGCGCGCGGCCCCGTACCCAGAGTCCGGATGGCGCTGCCATCGGTGGCCCACTTGGCGAGGAACCGTGCTGCGGTGGACTTGCCGATCTCGGCTTTGCTGGCCAGTTCGGTCGTCGTGTTGCCGGGATTGTCACGCAGTACCGACCACAGCTTGTCCTCCGCCTTCGGCGCGGGGTCCAGTGCGGTGTTTTTCGCGCTCGCATCGTGGTTGGTGGATGTCTTGCTGCGCTTGGTATTAGTGCTGTTGCTCGTGCGGACAGTCTTGCTAGGCATGGCAATCCTCGATTCGAACTGTGATGAGTGGGTCTATGTCTCTATGGACGCTTCGTCACCCGGAGGAAGTCAAGCCGTTGCCCAACAAAGATGACTGTCTTGTTTGGACTGTCGGCGAACGTGGGACCGGGGCTAGGTGGGTGGCATCCAGAGCTGTTGTTCGGCATCCCTCACGTCGAGCCTCAGCGCCACTCCCAGCACGTCGAGTTCGACGAACGAGCAGACGATCTCCCCTGACACGTGGATCTTCCCTCCCCGAACACCGCTCCCACGGTGTGTGACCGGCAGCCATACTGCCAGTCGACCTGTGGTCTACGGAGCGTTACGGCACTGTTTGACCCCAATTAGCAGGTTGATCACTACAGTCCGTGAGTAGATCGCGTTCGACGTCGGCACCGTGGATAGGTAGAAGCACGCAATTTCAGGCGAAGAGCATGCGCATCCACTACCTGTCATGATTCGCTCGCTGTGAGTGAGGGGTGGGTGCATGTACGGGAACCCGGACGAGCTGGACCGGATCGCGGGCGAGATCGAGAAACGCGCTGATGGTGTGCGGGATCGCGCCAAGAAGCTTGACGACGACGCCCGGAAGATGGAGTGGCAGTCGGTCGCGGCCGGGCGGTGCCGGGAGACGGTCGGTGGGGACAAGCGGCAGCTGGAGAAGGCCGCGGACGGCCTGACTGAGGCCGCCGCGCTGCTGCGACGGCACGCCCAGGAAGTCCGCGAGATGATCGCGATGATCAAGAAGATCTCCGAGGCTGTGGTCGGCTGGTTCACCAGCGCGATCGACCGGTTCGAGCGTGCGGTCGACGCGTTCAACCAGGCGGCCAGGGACTTTGCGAACGGTGTGGCCGACGTGCTGGGTTTTGGTGGTGGTCAGCCGCCGTCGCCTCCGCAGCCGCCGTGGACCGGGTGGAAATGGGGACCGGACAACCTGCCTCCCGCGGGGGACAAGGCGTGGCTGGAGGCCGGCGAGTACCTGCGCGGGCAGGGAGTGCCCGCGTGACCCCGGCACCGCACCGGCTGGTGCTGACCGCCGGTGAACTCGCGTACCTCGTCGAACGCACCGGTGTCGAACTGCCGCCCTCATGGATGCCGTCCGCCGACATCGGTCCTGCCGAGGCAGGTCTGATCAAGAAGCGGGTGGTCGACGGCGTGGGCGGCGAAGTGCATCGGTCGGTGGTGAAGAACCTGGAGATCCTGGCGTTGCCGATGGTCATGCTGGACACGGTCGCGGCGATCGGCGACAAGGGACTGCACAGCATGCACACGATCGCCGGCCCGCTGGGCGCGTCGTTGTTCGAGCTGGGCACCGGTGCGGTGGAGATGTCGATGTTCGCCTCGGCGGACCTGGGCAAGGAGCTGATCCGAGCGGTTCCGCCTGAGGATGCCGATGTTGAATCCAGTGTGGAGTCACGTCTGGGCGGGGGAGGCCCCGAACCGACCCCGTTGCGTGGCCGGTTGCCGCTGGCGGCGTTGCAGGAGATGGGCGCGGCCCGGTTGTTCCGCGACGCTGACCCAGGTGGTCCGGCCGCTGCTGTCGCCGCACTTAGCCTGTCCGGCAGCGAGGCCGCGCTCGCGCAGCAGGTGGCGACCGAAACGGACGGGGCATTGCGATGTCTTGTCGTGGGCCGTAACGGGGTGACGTCTCAGGTCAGCTGGGTGCACACCGACGGTGGCTGGAGCGGCCTCGATCCGGAGCCGGATGGCTCAGGCCGTCGGATGGTGCGGTTGGAACCGGCTGCTCGTGAGGATCTGGGCACCTGGGTCGCCCCGGCTGTGGCGGGAGCGCTGTAATGCCTGAGGACATGACGATCGGAATCGCTCCGGTCTCTGGCATCGAAGTCAGCGGTGGCGCCGGTGGGTTCCGGGCCAAAGGCGAGGACCTCGTGGCGATGAGCGCCCTCACCGGCGAGGTCGCCGATGACATGCTCAAGACCGCGATGGCTGGGCACAAGTTCCTCGCCGAGCCGGATGTGCTTGCCTCAGCTCTGCTGAACCCGTCCGGGGTGGTGAAGTTCGAGGCGGCCATGGCCATGGCGCTCGACGGGCCGACCGGTCTCACCGCCACGTCTGCGGCCATCGGCCTGCGCGGTGACGCCTTGCGCGCCACGAAACTGGCTTACGAGGCGGCGGACGAGCTCGCCGCCAGGGGACTCGATGCCTCGCGTTGGATGGCAGGTCTGGCGGTCGCTGCGGCACCAGGCGGTGTTGTCGCCGCTGGACTCGCAGCAGGCACCGCGATCGCCGCGGATGTGTACGCCAACTACGACGGTGACTGGAACAAGTGGCTGGCCGACCACCCAGGCATGGTCGACACGCTGATCGGCATGTCACCCGGCATGCTGTCGTCGCTCGGCGTGCCCGTCGACCTGGCCACCACATTGGACCTGCTGGCCGCGACGTATGCGGACGGCACGGCGGTCGTTACCGGTTTGGATCCTCTGCCGGACACGGGTCCCCACAACTTGCACGACATCATGCTGGGCCTCGATGAACGCAACAGGCCCCGTGACGACGGCGACCAGAGCAACGTCGACGTGCGGGTCATCAAGGACGCCAACGGAAACGTGACGGGTTACGTGGTCGACATCCCCGGCACCAAGCACTGGAACGCACCATGGGAGCCCAAGAGCGCGAACGACACAGGCGTCAATGTCGATGCGATGGCAGGAAACAACACCGTCCTGCAGAAGGGCATTGAGGAAGCGCTGCGGCAGGCTGGAGCGCAGGAGACCGGTGCGCCGGTGATGCTGGTCGGTCACAGCCAGGGCGGCATCGTCGCTGCTCAGTCGACCAACGACCTCGTCTCTGCTGGCTACAACGTGACGCACGTGGTCACCGCTGGTTCGCCGGTGGGCCGGATCGACATTCCCGACAACGTGCAGATGCTGTCATTGGAGAACAAGGGCGACATCGTTCCTCACCTCGATGCCACCGACAACCCGAACACCGCCAACCGCACGACGGTCACCTTCGAGAACCAGACCGGAAACGTCGGCAACAACCACAGCATCGGCGGTTACCGGTACGACGAGAACGACCGGGACAAGCCTCGAGTCGACCAGAACTACGTTGCGGTGGCCAAGCAATTGGACGAGGGATCGGATCCATCGGTCCGGCGATTCATGGACAGCACTGGTGCATTCACTGGAGGAAGCCATGAGTCGGAATTGCGGCGCTACCGCGTGGAGAGGGAAGGTGTGAAGTGAGGGCGGTCGTGAGGTCGGTGGCTCTGGTCGCGCTCTTGGTCGGGCTGCTGGCCGGATGTAACAGCGTCGTGCAGTACTACGAGGATGTCGACGACCTCGGCAAGAAGATCGTGGCGGACTGGAAGGAGCTGCCCGAGGTCACCGATGCCAGGTACGACTATCAGCATGGCATCGACTCGGGGCAGCAGATGAACTTCGAGGTCGTCATCCGCACGGAGGCGGTCTCGGACGAGATCATCGACAAGCTGAAGGACATCGGGAGCCGCGACTACTGGCAGAGCACGGCCTACGACCGTGGCAGCATGCCGTTGCGGTTCGCCGCTTATTCCTCGGACAACCCTCCGCCTACTAAGTCAGGGCCTGATACCGCGATCCACCGTGCCGGTCTCGGCGTTTCCAAGGAAGTCGGGCTGGAGAAGTACGGACCGAGGCCGACGACGAGGTGAGTAGAGCACTGCGTTCGGTCGTGCTGGGCGGTTTGCTCGCTGTGGTGGTGGGCTTGTTGGCTGGGTGCAATGTCACCGAGCAGTACTACGAGGGCGTGGACAGTTTCGGCAAGCAGACGGTCGCCGACTGGAAGACGATGCCTGAGGTCGTCGATGCGACGTACGAGTACCGCCATGGGCTGGATCAGGGGCAGGTCATGTACCTCGACGTCACGATCCGCGCGGACATCGACAAGGACACTGTGATCGGCCAGTTGCAGGAGGTCGGCCGGCGCAACTTCTGGCAGAAGACGTCGTCGAGCGACGTCAAGGTGAACTTCGCGGTCCACTCCGAGGTCAGTGGGCTTGGCGGCGGGTCGGCGACGCCTGGTCCGGTGATCTACCAGGGTGGTCTCGGCCAGGGTTCCGGATCTCCCGAAGAGAAGTACGGGCCGAGAGCGACGACGAGGTGAGTGGACGATGACTCCGGACGAATGGCTGGCCGACTTCGAGGCCAAGACCGCGGAACTGCAGCGCAACGCGGTCGCGTTCCGCCGCAACCTGGAGGCGGCGGGGCAGACCGTCACCTCCGACGACAAGGCGTTGACGGTGACGGTGGCTCCGAACGGTGCCCTGCTTGATCTCGAGATCGCGCAGAACCCGGAGCTCGCCGCGAAACTGATGGAGTTGGTGCGGCAGGCGAGGGAAGGTGCCGCGGCCACCGTGCTCGGCGAATTCCGGAACGCGGTCGGCGGACAGACAGGACAGCTCGACACCGATGTGTCGGTGCCCGCGTTCAGTACTCCTGAACCGCGGAAGCCGAAGCCGGTCGAGGACGAGGACTTCAGTGACAACTCGATCTACCGGCGACCGTAGCGGTTGCGTAGCGAGCGGCGCGGTACCACCGCGAACCGCACAACGGTCGCCTTCGGAACCAGAATCGACCGGGTTGACGCAGGCCTGTCACGGAAAGCGGAGGGGCGGAGTGAGCGCGGCAAGGCGTGTGGCGGGTGTGGTGGGCCTGGTTGTGATGCTGGCTGGGCTGCTGTCGGGCTGCAATCTCTTCGTGCAGTACTACGAGGACGTGGACGAGCTCTGCAAGAAGATCGTGGCGGACTGGAAGGCGCAGGCTGAGGTAGTCGACGCGAGTTATGTCTACGTGCATGGCATCGACTCGGGACAGCAGATCGATCTCGATGTGATCGTCCGTGCGGGGTCGTTCACGGCCGAGGTCTGGGAGAGGCTGGAGGACATCGCGAACCGCGACTACTGGCTGAGCCCGGCGTACGACCGGGAAGACCACATGTCGTTCCAGTACGTCGTCTACTCCTCGGACAACCTGCCGGCAAAGGATGAAGTGGGAGCGTCCAAGTCGATTGGCCACGGCGATATTGGCGTGTCGCCAAAAGACGGTCTGGAGAAGTACGGGCCGAGGCCGACGACGAAGTAAGCGGACGAATGGCTTGTTGACTGCAAGAGACGAGTGTGGAACTGCAGTCATCTGCCGAGACGTTGAGGTATCACCACGCGAGGTCAGTGCAACCGAGCGCTGCGACAATTAATGTATTGCCGCGGTCCCAGTGTCACACTTTTGACCAGCTTTTCTCCTACTTCCGTGCTGCTTCAATGCGATTCACCGAGTAGGGTGTACCTCTCGCGGCGAGAGTGCGTGCGGTAACACGTGGATACGAGGAGGCGACAGGTAGGCCATGAGTGAGATGCCCGCGCTGATTGGCCGCTACGTGGTGGAGCGCGAGCTTGGTTCCGGAGGCATGGGCGAGGTGTTCCTCGCCTACTCGCCCGCTGGCGATCCCGTCGCGGTGAAGCTGATCCGCAGCGATCGGCTGGATCCGGTCACCCGCGCACGGTTCGAAAAGGAAGCCCTGATCGCCCGGACCGTCGTCGGGACGAACCGGGTTGCAAGGTTCCTCGACGCGGATCCCTACGCTGATCGCCCCTGGCTGGCGATGGAGTACGTGCCGGGAAGCACCTTGTTCGCCCACGTCGAAGCGCATTGCCCGTTGCCTGGGCCGCTCGTCGCAAGTCTTGGTGCGCTACTGGCCGAAGGCCTGACAGCCGTACATGCCACCGGGCTCCTGCACCGAGACCTCAAGCCCCAGAACGTGATCATGGGCGACTACGGCCCGATCCTGATCGACTTCGGTCTCGGCGCCTTCCTGGACGCGGCGAAGGACACGCTCTCACACAGCGGAATGATCATCGGCACAGTGCGCTGCATGCCACCGGAGCAGGCGATGGGGCGCCCGCAGGTCACGCCAGCCGCGGACGTATATGGACTGGGGACCGTTCTGCTGTACGCGGCGACCGGGCATTACCCCTACGAAGGCGGCCGATGGGAAGCCATCGTCGGACAGGTCGCCGACCCCCGCCAGCATCCTGACCTGGGCGGCCTCCCGGGCGCTCTGCTTCCGCTGATCTCATCGATGCTCGCGCACGATCCGGCCGATCGTCCTTCGCTCGAGACGGTGACAGCCGAGTGCACGAAGCTGATGTCCGACAACAGTTTGTCACCAGTGAGCGCCCGGCACGCGTTGATCGACCGCACGGTTGGGAGTTCGTCAGCGACAGCGGTATCACCTCCACCGCCTTCGCTACTGGACCACCTTGAAGCACAGGCTGTCCCCCTCAGCGGCGAAATGGCGCTGGACAGCCCTCTCGACGGTCCGCCCGATGCGTCCGCGGAAGCCTCGGAGAACGAGGCGTCCAGTGAAGTTGACCAGGCCGCTGCACCCCCTCAGGCTGGCATGCGCCGCGGGCGGGTGCCTGCTTCGCAGCGAGTGGCCGAGGAGCTGCGGAAGCAGTACGCAACGCAACCTGGGCTGTAGTCAGTTCTGCCGGGTTGGACGAACGAGTTCATGAATGGAGTGCGCTTGACCGCGAACGTCGGGCGGGAAGACGGCCAGGACGTCGTCGCCCTTGAGGTCGAAATGGCGCAGGAGATGCCTGAGCACGCGGCGAGGTACGCGCCTGGCGCTCAGGTGCGGATTCGTGACGAGCAGTGGTTGGTGAGGAAGGTCAGCAGTACTCGCCACGACGGCTGGATGCTCGAAGTCACCGGCGTCTCCCCGTTCGTCCGCGGAACTGACGCGGTCTTCTACGAGAAGCTCGACGATGTCGAAGTGCTCGACCCTCGGAAGACCCGGCTGGTGGCTGACGACTCTCCGAACCATCGCCGGGCGCGTCTCTACCTGGAGGCGGCGATCCGCAAGACCGCCTTGCCTCAGACAGAGCACGGTCTCGCCCTCGCCGACAGCTTCCTCATGGACAAGCAGACCCATCAGCTGCGTCCCGCCGAACTCGCGCTGTCGATGCAGAACCCGCAGCCGCGCATCCTCATCGCGGACGTGGTGGGCCTTGGCAAGACCCTGGAGATCGGACTTCTGCTCGCCGAGCTCATCCGTCGTGGCCGTGGTGAGCGGATCCTCGTGGTGACGCCGGCACACGTCCTTGAGCAGTTCCAGCGCGAGCTGTGGACCCGTTTCTCCATTCCGCTGGTGCGGCTCGACTCGACCGGCATCCAGCGGATCCAGCAGGACATTCCGGCGGGCCGCAACCCGTTCGCCTACTTCAAACGCGCCATCATCTCGGTCGACACGCTCAAGAGCGATGTCTACGCGCACCACCTCGGCAACACCGACTGGGACGCTGTCGTCATCGATGAGTCGCACAACCTGGTCAACCGCGGTACCCGCAACAACGCGCTCGCCCAACTGCTCGCCCGCCGTACCGATGCCCTGATCCTCGCATCCGCAACACCGCACAACGGCAACGCCGAGTCTTTCGCCGAGCTGATCAAGCTGCTCGACGAGGCCGCGATCGCAGACCCGTCGAACTACGACGTGAAGAACCTCGAGCACCTCTACATCAGGAGGACGAAGACTTCACGGGAAGTGCGTGACTCCCTCAAGGGGGCGTGGGCTGACAGGGGACCGTCCTTGCCAGTAGAGGCCAAGGCGACGGGCAAGGAAGAAGCGATCTTCGAGGAACTCGCTTCCCGGTGGATCCCGCGCGACCGTACAGCGGGCTCGGCCAGCGATCACCAGCTGTTCCCGTACACGCTGTTCAAGGCGTTCCTCTCTTCCCACAAGGCATTGCGGGAAACCATTGGGACGCGACTGCGCACATTGGACAACGCCAAGGCTCCGAGCGAGATCGAGCGGTCGGCGCTGCTGGACCTCGACCGGCTCGTCTCTCGAATCGAGGACTCCGACTCCGCGAAGCTGACGAAGCTCGTAGAGGTGCTCAACGAGCTCGGGGTCGGTCCCAAGTCAACGACCCGCGTCGTGATCTTCTCCGAGCGCATCGCGACGTTGAAATGGCTCGCTGAGGTCGTACCCGTACGGTTGGGATTCCCCGCGGGCAAAAGCGATGACAAGAACAAGCCGTGGCTGTCCTACGGCGGCGCGGTGCAGGTGATCCACAGCGAGGCCACTGGCGAAGACGAGCAGAAGAAGATCATCGAGAAGTTCGGCCTGCGGGACGACCCGGTGCGGATCCTGGTCACCAATGACGTCGCCTCCGAAGGCGTCAACCTGCACCAGCAATGCAACCAGCTCATTCACTACGACCTGCCGTGGTCGTTGATCCGGATCGAGCAGCGCAACGGTCGCATCGACCGCTACGGGCAGGAACGTTCCCCCGAGTTTCGTGCTCTTGTCCTCACCAGCGACGTGCAGTGGCGTGTGGATGAGGAGACTGGTGAGGTCCTCTCGCTCGATGACCGGCTGGTCGGTGCCAAGCTCCTTCGGCGAGAGGAGGAGGCCCACAAGATCGAGGGATCGGCCGAGGCCGTCACAGGCTTGTATCGGGCTAAGGAGGAGGACGACCGCCTCACGAAGGACCTGATCGCGGGCCGCACCGTCGAGACCTCTATCAAGAAGTCGCGGCAGGGCAGCGCAGGTTTCCTCGCGACCATGCTGGGGAACGTGGGCGCGGACCCCGACCACGCAGAGGTCGCGATCGCAACGGTCCCCTCAGTGTTCGAGTCCACGTCCGCGTACTTCGATGAAGCGTTGCGCCAGATCTGTCCGACCCGTCCGGAAGACGACCTCTCGTTGCGTCGTGACGAGGACGGCACCATCGCCTTCGAACCACCGGCCGATCTGCAGTACCGGTTCAAGGCGTTGCCCAAGTCCTATTTGGATGAACAGGGCATCCTGCCGACCTCGACAAGGCCTGGTCGGCTGCTGATGACGTTCTCCAAGCAGCTGGCCGAAAAGCGGCTCAAAGCAGCACGCGACTCATCGAAAACGTTGTGGCCCAACGTCAGTTACGTGTCAGACGTCCACCCG
This sequence comes from Lentzea sp. NPDC054927, assembly GCF_053610285.1. NCBI lineage: Bacteria > Bacillati > Actinomycetota > Actinomycetes > Pseudonocardiales > Pseudonocardiaceae > Lentzea > Lentzea sp. NPDC054927. The sequence goes on along the minus strand of NZ_JBSGXZ010000031.1, from coordinate 32,345 downwards.
GTGCTGGATTGGGTGACGGACAATGCTCTCTCGTCGATCCGCTATGACGAGGCGTTCGTCCTGGCTTACCTGCCCCACGAGCGCCTGACCGGCCCGGTGTTCCTCGTCCAGGGGATCTACTCCAACGCCCTCGGCAGGCCGGCCGTTGTGGAGTGGATGGCGGTTCTCGGCTTGCCGGACTCGCCGAAGGTGGTGCCGATCGATGCCGACTTCCTGGAGCTCTGTGGAGTGGGGCCGCGGATGCCCGGTCGTGCGACACCGCAGGACAAGGATGGACTGCAACACCTTGTCCCGCAAGCGATCGATGAGGCCGAGCGGTACCTCGTGCAGCGGGAGAACGAGTACGCGCAGCGCATCGACCGGGTTCTCGAGCCCTACAGCAGGCGCGTGCAGGAGTGGCGGGATCAGGCGGTGCTTTTTGCCGCGGGTAAGGCCGGAGCACAAGGTGTGAATCTCGCCGCCAGTCGCCGCGAGGGTCTTATCGCTTCGTTGAAGACCTCCGGAGCACCGATGCTGCGCTTGCTCGCCGTCCTCGAGCCGCTGTCTGCCGTGGGAGGCACCGCCCGATGAGCACCGACTTCGACTCCTTCACCAACCGGGGCGAATACTTCGCGGCGCACTACTTCGCCGATCAGCTCGGCGTGGATCTCAAGAAAGGGCTCCTCGCCACCTGGTCGCTGCGTGAGACCGACGAGTACGACAAGCGCAGGACGCCGCGGCAGAAGCTGCGTGATCTCCGCACCGACTACCTGTCCGAGCGAGTCCGCACCTTCTTCGCCGAAAGTGCGGAGCAAGACGCAGCGGACGACGACGAGGTCTCCGCTCGGCTGCGCACCCACAACAATCCGGAGTGGGGCAAGCGGCTGGGAGCCTGGCACCAGAAGATTCTTGATGCCCTCGGCTTCGCGGAAGGCCCTACGCAGCTCACGGTCCACCGGGCCGGACGCGAACACGTCGTCGAAGCCGCATGGCACGGCGATGGGATCGTTGCGATCGAATGCGGCTGGGCAGCGGTCAACGACTCCGCTCTCGACGCCGATGGCCCTGGACGGCTACTGCATCCGCTGCGGGTGGGCGCCAGCGAGGCGTACGAGACGGGGCCGGCTCTTGCGACATGGTTGTTCCAGAGTGAACTGAACGAGGCCGGCGGCGCGCCGCCTCGCTTCGTGATCCTGCTGTGCGGTGGAGTCATCGTGCTCGCCGACCGACAGGCATGGGCCGAGGGACGTTTCCTCGCCGTGAACCTGGATGCGGCGCTGGAACGCAACGATCGCAAGCAACTCGGCGAACTGGCCACCATCGCCGCACTCTTCAGCCACGAGATGCTGGTTCCTGGGGAGGACGGCAAGGGACCACAGATCGACGCGCTCCTCAAAGCGTCGACGGACAACGCGGTCGGAGTTTCCGGGGAACTCCGTGAAGGTCTCCAGCGTTCGGTCGAGATCATTGCCAACGAGGTGCTGGCGCGGTTGGACGCGGCCGGTGTCGAGCCTCGGCAAGTCGAGGACATCAGGATCCCGTTCGCCAAGGAACTCACCCGCGAGTCGCTGCGCTATCTCTATCGGATCCTCTTCTTGCTGTACGCCGAAGCTCGGCCTGAGCTGGGCATCCTTCCTGCGGATGACGGCTCCTATGAGGCCGGCTACTCGGTTGCACGGCTGCGTGAGCTCGTCGAGCGCGACGAGCAGCTCATCGAGGAGGAAGCCAGGAACGGCTTCCATCTCTTCGAGTCGCTGCACGTTCTCTTCGACAAGGTCAACAACGGGCACCGCCCGTATGGCACCGAGTCCGACGACGACCTCCCCAGCGACGACGAGGCGACCCGGAAGTCGAAGGCCGCACGTCGAAGCGAAGACCGCGGCCTTCGGTTCGAGCCGCTGCGCAGTGAACTGTTCGAGCCGAAGGCGATCCGGCTGATCGGCCGCAGCGTCAACGATCCTCGTGCTGCTGAGGACAGCGGCCTCGTCCTGGATCTGCGGCTGCGCAACTCCGCGCTGCACGAGGTGCTGCGGCTGCTGACGATGAAGAAAGCCACCCGGCGCGGTGAGCGCGGTGGGTTCATCTCGTACCGCAACCTGGGCATCAACCAGCTCGGCGCTGTCTACGAGGGCTTGATGTCCTACACCGGGATCATCGCCGAGGAGGAGCTGTGCGAGGTCGCCAAGGGAGGTGACCCGGACAAGGGGTCGTGGCTGATCCCCGCGCACCGGCAGACGGACTACCCGGCGAGCACACTCGTCGAGTACAACGAGCACGACAACCGCAAGGGGCTGCGCGGGCCGAAGCGTTACCCGGCAGGCAGCTTCGTCTATCGGCTTGCCGGGCGAGACCGCGAGACGTCCGCCTCGTACTACACGCCGGAGTCGCTCACCAAGGTCACGGTCGAGCTCGCGCTGAAGCACCGGCTCGACCAGGAGCGAGACGCCGACGGGAACACGATCAAGACGCGGGCCGCGGAGCTGTTGACGTACAAGATCTGCGAGCCCGCACTCGGGTCCGGGGCCTTTCTCAACGAGGCGATCAACCAGGTCGCCGACGAATACCTGCGGCGGCGTCAGGACGAGCGCGGAGTCTCGATTCCGACGGCGGATGCCTTGACGGAGAAGCAGAAGGCCAAGGCGTACATCGCGTTGCACAACGCGTACGGCGTGGACCTGAACGCGACCGGCGTCGAGCTGGCCGAAGTGTCGTTGTGGCTCAACACGATGCATCCCGGCATGCGAGCACCGTGGTTCGGTTTGCACCTTCGTCGTGGCAACTCGCTCATCGGTGGGCGACGGGCTGTCTACGCGGGGGAGGACGTTGCTTCGGCGGAGAAAGCGTGGCTCAAGGCCAAGGGTGGGCTGGGGCCGACTCAGTTGCCGTTTCTGAAGGACGGTGTGGAGCAGCCACTGCCAGAGGACGCGGTGCACCAGTTCCTCCTGCCGAGTCCTGGCTGGGCGGCGGTCGCGGGGGCAACCGAGGCCAAGGAACTCGCCGGCAATGAGGCGTCGCAACTCACCGCGTGGAAGAAGGGGATACTCCAGCGGCCGAAGCGCAGCACGGCACACTTGAACACGAAGACCGGTGCACCCAAGATCAAGGACGGCAAGCCCCAGCCCGAGGCGCGATCCCAGTTCACCAGACTTCGCGACGCCGCGAGACGGGTAGAGTTCCTGTGGGCGCTTGTTGTCAAGCGGATGGAGATCTCGGAGGAAGCGATCGCCCGCCGGATTGACGTGTGGGGCGCCGATCCGGAGCTCTATCCTGAGTACGGCTTCCTTCGGCGGCCGGAGCACGCTGTGCCGAAGGAACAGGTCTTCAAAGACCTCTTCAACGACGTCGACACGCCCTACTGGCGGCTGAAGACCGTCATGGACGCTTGGTGTGCGCTCTGGTTCTGGCCGGTTGACAAGGCCGCGTTGCTTGACGGGACGGATGGGGCGTACGAGCAGACGGCCGCAGTGGACACCGTGGCAGTCAGTGCGCTGCTTGGTGAATCGCCAGCGGCGGCGGCGACGTGGCCTCGGGTCGAGGAGCGCTTCGCCTTGTTCGCCCTGGGGCCTGAGCAGACCTCGCTCGCTGACCTGGAACCGAAGCCTGATGACGAACTGATCATCGAGACCACGACGATCAGGCAGAGGTCGGTGGCGAAGGCCAAGCCGAAGGCCGTGCCTCTGCGGGATGCCATTCCGTTGAAGGATCTCGACGACTGGCTGGACTTCCTGGAAGCGATGCTCGGCACTGAGGACGTGCCCGAGGACTCGATCATTGCGCAGTTCGACAACCTGGACGAGTTGAAGGAGTTCGAGGGATTCCTGCCCAGCTTCATGGGCATGGATCCGGCGAATCCCGAGCAGCGGTTTCCGTGGCTTCACATAGTGCGGGACATTGGGAAGCAGCAGGACTTCCTGCACTGGGAACTGGAGTTCGCACTCGTCTTCGCCCAGGGCGGAGGCTTCGATCTTCAGGTGGGTAACCCGCCCTGGGTGCGGCCACGGTGGAACGAGTCCGGGGTCCTTGCCGAGCATGAGCCCTGGTTCGAGCTGCAAGAAAAGGCGTCGAGTGCAGAGAAGGAGACCAGGCGAGGAAAGCTCCTGCAGACGCCAAAGACAGTTGAGTACTTCCTCGGCGAGTTGACCAATACGACTGGTCAGGTTGCGCTGTTCGGCTCTTCGCAGGTCTACCCGCTCCTGGTTGGGACTCAGCCTGACCTGTACCGGGCGTTCATGTCCCAGGTGTGGGCTCATGCCTCAGTGGCTGGGACAACAGGGCTTGTCCATCCGGACACCCACTTCACCGGTGACAAAGAAGGGAATCTCAGGGCGGCTGCTTACCGCCGACTTCGTATTCATGGGGACTTCGTGAACTCGGGGCAGCGATTTTTCCCTGAGCCTGTTGGTCACACTGCTCACTTCGGTGTACATGTCTACGGACGGCCTGGAGAGATCAGGTTCGATCACCTGTCGTGGTTGGTTTCGGCGGATGCTCTGCGGCACTCTGCCCAGCACGATGGGTCAGGTGAGGTGCCGGGAATCCGGTATCGCAACGGTGAGTTCGACGCGCGTGTGCACTCAAGTCGAGTGGTGCCGGTTGACCTGGAGCAACTCTCGGTCTGGCGGCGCCTCCTGGATGAGGAGGATCAGCCCGTCGAGCAGGCACGCCTGCTGTTTCCGGTCAGCAAGGCGGAAGCGTCGGCCATCGAAGCCCTTGCGGGGTACCCGCTACGGCTGGGAGCCCTGTCGCCACAGATCACTCGTGGATACGACGAGAGTGGCGCGAAGAAGAACAATCTGATCGAGTACAACCGTCGAGATGTTGCCACCGGGCAGGAGTACCAGCCTGACCGATGGCGCAAGGTAATTCTCAAGGGAACGCAGTTCAGCGTTGCCACTCCTGTGTTCAAGCGGTACGACGCCAACAGCAACGATCCGTATGGTGCTGACCTCGTCAGCCTCTCGCCGGACTTCGTGCCTGACACTGAGTACGTGCGTGCGCAGGGTAGAACGCAGGCTTTCCTTTCGGCGCAGGATCGCTGGGTCGACTATCGAGCGCTCGCGCGCCTTCGTGCAGACGAGAAGGCAATCACTCGCGCGCGAAGCCGGGTTGCCTTGGCTGAAGGCGTCAGCGAGGACGAGGTCGATCCGGACAAGATCGATGCGTTGCTCGTGGCCAGAGCTCGGCGAAGGTCCGCCGTTTTTCACCGGCTGGCCTGGCGTCGCCAGATCGCCCCCAACACTGAGCGCGCACTGTATCCGGCGTTGATCCCGCCTGGTGCAACCCACGTGGATGCGGTACACAGTCTTGTTTTGCCCGCGACGAATCTCTTGGTGTTGGTTGCGGGCTTTTGGGCTGCGCTCCCGTTGGACTACTTCTTGCGAGCTACTGGTCGAGGTGATCTCCGCGTTGCTGGGGCGAAGGCGATGCCAGCCCCTGCACAGGACCACCCGCTTGCCTCCGGTCTCTTGCTTCGTACTTTGCGTCTCAACTGCCTAACGGATGCGTACAGGAAGCTGTGGGCAGAGTTGTACGACTCTGCTTGGCAGGGAAGCGAGCGCTGGGCGTACGACTGGTCCGGACTTCAGCCGTTGCACGACGTCACGCCGGAGTGGAGGCCTCAGACGCCGTTGCGGTCTGAGCGGGCACGGCGATCCGCGTTGGTCGAGATCGATGCCCTGGTGGCTGTGTGGCTGGGGATGAGCGCGGACGCCTTGATCGCCGCGTACCGAGGGCGATTCCCGGTGCTGCAGAAGTACGAGGCCGTGACATGGTTCGACGCTGATGGCTGGAAGCTGGCCGGCAACGCCCGCACGATCGGTCAGCGCCAGACGAAGGAGACCTGGGTCCAGTTCGAGGCCTACCAGGCTGCTCCGGACACCGCTCGGGTGCCGGAGGGCTACACCGCTCCATTCTACAAGGCTGATCGCGAAACCGAGATGCGGAAAGCGCATGCCGTGTTCCAGGCTCGTCTCGACGCCGCCGTTGCGCGCGGCGAGTGGGACCCGGTGAAGCAGGAGGTGCCGCAGTCGTGAGGCCGACGCTGGAAGCACGTGGGCTCAAGGAAAGCCTGCTGCAGTACCTGTCGACCACCTACGCCCTCACCGATGAAGGCGCACGCGAGTCCCTGCACCGGTTCCTCGGGGACGAGACCTCCGGAATGTTCCGGGGTCCGTTCCTGCGCATCCGCACACCCTTCACCACTGCGGATCCCAGCTGGCGCGAGCTGCTGGAGTGGAAGCGCGAGGATGGCTGGACGCCGTACGCCCACCAGGCCGAGGCCTTCGCCCGGCTCAGTTCAGCGGGTGGCCGAACCCCGCAGCCAACTGTCATCACCACGGGTACGGGCTCCGGTAAGACGGAGGCGTTCCTGTACCCGATTCTCGATCACTGCGCGCGGGAGAAGGCCGCCGGGAACTTTGGAATCAAAGCGGTTTTCCTGTACCCGATGAACGCCCTCGCGACAGACCAGGCGCAACGTCTCAACGGACTGCTCGTCGAGCACAAGGCGTTGAGCAGGCTGCACGCAGGCCTGTACATCGGTGACCGGGCAGCAACCAAGTACGAGAAGGTCCACACCCGGCGCTCGGACATGTGGCTCTCACCGCCCGACATTCTCATCACCAACTACAAGATGCTCGACCTGTTGCTGCAACGGTCCCCAGACGCTCCACTGTGGACCGACGCGGACATCCGCTACGTCGTAGTGGACGAGTTCCACACCTACGACGGTGCGCAGGGAACTGACGTGGCGATGCTGCTGCGTCGTTTGGCTGCCGCGGTAGGGGTGCCTGAGCCTGCCCGGCCACTCGGCCGCATCTGCCCGGTGGCCACGTCCGCGACTTTGGGCTCCGGTGCCAATGCTGACGCGAGCGCGCTGCTCGACGTCGCCACGCAGGTCTTCGGTACCGAGTTCACCGCGGACGCGGTAGTCGGCGAGAACCGGCAGTCGGTGGACGAGTTCATTCCTGTCCACGACTTCGATCCGGTGCTCCCGTTCCCGTTGCCCGAGCAGCTTGCCGCGTTGCCCGATCCGGCCACGGGCGAGGAAGCGTTGGCGGATCTGGTCGAGGCGGTCACCGGCACCCGTGACCTGGATCCGTTCGTGCTTGGCGCGAACCTGAAGAAACACATGCTCACCTCAGCCGTCATGCGCTCGCTGGACGGCGCGGTGCGGACGGGCGCCGAGATTCTGGACATGATGTGGCGTACTGGCGCGCAATCGTGGGTGCAGGCGATCACACGGCAGCCAGAGATGGCGGCCGGCGCTCTCGCCCGGTTCGTGGCGCTGCTCTCCATCGCGCGTGACCCCGAGTCCAGTCCGGAACGGCCGCGTCCGTTCGCGCATGTTGAGGTGCACCAGTGGGCTCGTTCGGTGTCCCGGCTCGTGCGTGGTGTGGTGCCGTGGCCGAAGGCGGAGTTCCGGTGGGACACAGCCGGAACCAACGATGCGCACGGCGCGAACCACGGCCGTACGGCTCCGGTGACGGTGGCGACGTCCGGGCAGTCAGCGAACCTGTTCCTGCCTGCGGTCTACTGCCGCGACTGCGGGCGCTCTGGCTGGGCGGTGTTCTCCCCGGAGAGCGACGACCAGGACGTGGAGTTCGACACTCACAAGATCCGGCGGGCCTCCACCAGCCAGGACAAGATCAGGGTTCGCAACCTGATCGCGGCGACTGATCGTGAGGCGCGTGAAGGTTCCGGCGCCGCACCGATGGCGGTGTCGGCTCGTTCCCGCAGGGACAAGGGCGCTCTTGCCCATGGCACGGGTGGGATTCTGCTGGTGCTGGATGGGCTTGAGCGCCGGCTTAGGGTGCCCGATCCGCAGAAGGACTACGACCAGTCGACTGGTGAACCGCGCCTGACGGCGCGCGATTCGGCCTTTGTTCTGGTCAATATCGGCGATACCGCGAACACCGCGGCCGGTGAGGACTGGTGCCCGGCGTGCGGCGAGCGCAATGCGATCCGGTACCTGGGTACTGGTGCCGCCGCACTCGCGGCGGCATCGGTGACCCAGCTCTTCACCGGCGGAGAGCTCGATGAGGAGCTGGCCGAGGACAAGACGCTGATGTTCAACGACTCGGTGCAGGATGCCGCGCACCGGGCCGGATTCGTTGCCAGCCGTTCGTACACGTTCTCACTGCGTGCGCTGCTGAAGAAGCATCTGTCCGAGGATCGGCCGACTGCACTGAACAACCTGATCGCCGACGTTGTCGCAGCGACCACCGATCCGAAGACCTTGAGCGCGGTCGTGCCGACCGACCTGCACGACCACAAGGGAGTGAACCGGCTGCTCTCCGGTCAGGGCCGCGGTGGGGATCTGAAGACCTGGCGGCTGATCGGCGAGCGGCTTGCCTTCGAAGCGTTGATGGAGTTCGGTTTCCGGTCGCGCAATGGCCGCACCCTGGAGCTGACGCGCACCGCGGCCGCACAGGTTCACGTCCCCGACACGGCTGTGGCTGTGGAGCTCGTCAAGAATGTCCACCTCGGGCTCGAACGAGGTGGTGTGTTGCCCGAGGCGCAGGATGATGCGAGATATCTGGCGTTTCTGCGGATTTTTCTGGAGCGGCTGCGGACTCGTGGCGCGATCAAGCACCAATGGTTGAAGGGATATCTGCAGGAGGCAGGTACCAGTCGGTATCACGTCTGGGGTGGTCGTCCTGCTGGCATGCGAGCGTTCCCGAAGGGGATCGGCGCCCCGGTCTTCCTACTAGGCCAGCCCAAGGCTGCCAGCGAGTTCGACTTCGCCACAGGCCGGTTGTCCTGGTATGAGCGTTGGGTACAGCGGTGCCTGGAACTGCCGCGTGAACAGGCGCCGGAGTTCTGGAGTCGGCTGCTGCCCGAGCTCGCTGCCGCTGGTCTGCTTTCGGTCGGCACGCCCAAGGACAGCTCCGTCCGGATTTACGGACTTCAGCCGGGCAATATCGACATCCGGTTGTTGACCGATGATGAGGTGAACACCGCGTTTGTTCGTTGCCCGGTGTGCTTCTGGGAGCAGACGGTGCACCCGGCACTGCTGGAGCAGTGGCACAGCCAGCCCTGCCCTTCCTACCGTTGCCGCACAGGTCGGCTCGTCGCCGGAGACCGTCCGGATGAACTGGGAGTCCACCAGCGGGATCGTGACTACCGCAACGACTACTACCGGCGTCTGTACCGGCGTGCGGGCACGTACCAGGTGATCACCGCCGAGCACACCGGCATGCTCAGCCGCCCTGAGCGCGAACGGGTCGAAGCGGCGTTCAAGCACGGCACCGGGTTCAAGGATCCCAACGTGCTCTCGTGCACGCCCACGCTGGAGATGGGTATCGACATCGGCGACCTGTCCGCCGTCGTGCTGGCAGCGTTGCCGCGCCGCCCTGCCAACTACGCACAGCAGGTCGGCCGCGCTGGACGCCGCACCGGCAACGCTTTCCTGCTTACTATTCCCGATCGCAGTCGCCGGGATCTCTACTTCCTCGACCAGCCCAGGGAGATGATCGCCGGCCAGATCGTGCCACCTGGGTGTCACCTTTCCGCGGTCGAAATCCTGCGCCGTCAGTACCTCGCGCACCTCCTGGATCTCGCGGCGCGAGGCCGTCTGCTCCGGAACGACGGCGTCCCGTTGCGTGCTATGCCACCTCAGGCGCCTGCGTTGTTCGGTCCGTCCGGGTATCTCGTTGACCTGGTCGAGGTAGCCATCGCTCAGGGCGATCAACTTGTCGAGGGATTCCTGGCCCTGTTCCCTTCCGGGGTCAACGACGAGGCCAAGGCCGACCTGCGGGCCTATGCAACACGCGGGTTGCGCAGCGCGGCCGAGGAGGCTGAACGTGACTGGCGGCGAAGCGAGGACGTTCTGCGCTCCCGTCTGAAGATGATCGACGAAGCGCATGCGGAGCTGCACGAGTCGGATCCGGACCAGGCCAGTCAGAGGGCCGAGCTCGACGCCGAACGGCGGGCGGTCGGCAAGCGCCTGCTTCAGCACGGCATGACGCCTGCGCAGAACGCGATGTGTGACCTCGGGCTGCTGCCGAACTATGCCCTGATCGACACCGCGACCACGCTAAACGCGACGCTCTACTGGTCTGAGGGTACGGATCCGGTCACGGGGAAGGACCGGTTCACTTCCAAGCTCTCTTCTTACGACCGGCCCAGGCGGTACGCGTTGTCGGAACTCGCGCCCGGCAACACTTTCTACGTCAACGGGTACAAACACGAGATCACCGGCATGGAGATCGGCACCACGGCTCACCGCCAGTGGCAGCAGTGGAGGTTCTGCCAGGACTGCGGCTTCGTGCGCACCGAAAACGCAGTCGAGGACCGCTCGCCGTGCCCGCGTTGCCGCAGCCCCCGCATCGCCGATGATGGATCGTGTCTGCATCAGGTGGTGGAGCCTGCTGTCGTCACCTCCCGTGGCAAACGTGAGGATGCGCGGATCGGTGACGACAAGGACGACCGCGATCGGCGGTTCTACACCGTCATCGACGCGGTGGACATCCCGACCGAAGCGATCGAGCCGGACACTTCGTGGCGCCATGCAACACAGACCTTCGGTGTCGACTTCTGCCGGAACGCGATGGTCCGGCGCGTCAACGTCGGCCTCGCGCGCTTCGACCGGAGCCTGGAGGACGATCTCGCCGGGCAGTCCATCCGGTTGAGCCCGTTCCACGTCTGCACTGGTTGCGGCGCGGCGACGGCCGACGGTAAGCCGGTTTTCGACCACGACACGGATGCGTTGAACTCGTCCGCGGCCCGCAACCCGAAGGTCAAGCACCATCAGCCTTGGTGTCCGTTGCGGCGGGGAAAGCGCGCGGACACGGTGCCTCAGGTGCCGGTGTTGCTCGCGCACCAGCTGAGGACTGAGGCGCTGCGGGTACTGCTGCCCGCAGCGACAGTGCTCATCGAGGAGAAGGTCCACTCGTTCCGCGCGGCGCTGCGGCTGGGCGTGGACAAGCACTTCGGTGGTGATCCACAACATCTGGACACCACCGTGGCGTCCATGCCGGACCCAGCGACTGGGGAACGGCGCCACTTCCTCGTTCTCTTCGATCGGCTCCCCGGCGGTACGGGTTATCTGCACAGGCTCACCGATCCGGTCGCGTTCAGGGCCACGCTGGCCGATGCGCGGCGGACGCTGCTCGACTGCCCGTGCAAGGACGAAGGCCGCCTTGCCTGTCACCGTTGCTTGCACCGGTACACCGACGAGCGCTATCAGGACATCGTCTCCCGCCGCGAGGCCCTGGAGATTCTCAGCGACTTGCTGGGCACCGTGGACGACCACGGCGAGACACTCGTCGATGCGTGGGCAGTCGAGAAGCTCCCGCACACCGGGCAGATCGGCCTGGACAGGCAGGTGGAGTCCGACCTCGAGGCTCGTTTCCTGGCCGCGTTGCGCGGGTGGGTCACCACCGACGAGAAGGCCACGCTGGACGAGGACGGCCGGGCCAGCGGCTACCTCCGGTTCGCTGACACGAACGGGGTCATCAACTGGCGATTGACCACCCAGCAGGACCTGGACTACACGCGTACCGACTTTACTTTCGAACGGGTCGACGGTCCGAAGCAGAGTGTGACCGTCTACCTCGACGGCTACCGCTACCACGCGACTCGCAGGTACAACCGGCTCGCGGACGACTGCGACAAACGCAACCAGCTCCGCGCAGATGGGCGAGTGGTCTTCCAGATCACCTGGGACGACCTCGACCTGTTCGAAAGCCGGAACAATCGTGCCGAGCCGGTGTGGCCGCCGTACCAGGGGCTCGCCCAGGAAAGGGCCAAGGACGTCTACGAAGGACTGGGCGAACACCGCGCCCACCTGACCGACGCCGTATTCGTCGACCCGATCCGTTCCCTGCTCGCGTATCTGCGACGCCCCGACGCCACGTTGTGGGCACGACGTGCCAAGGCTTTGGTAGCGGGACTGACGACCTCATCGGTTCCGATCGCCCAAGGCGTCGATCGGAAAGGTGCAATGGCTGCGTTGCGAGCAGAGCTCGCCTCGCGCGAGGTGGAGACGCCAGGGAAGGACGGGCCACTTCACGTACTGCGTGGCACTGACCTGAGCGGGCTGCCCATTGTCCTGGCCGTCGACTTCACCGACGAGGCTTCTGCCGACTCGGTGCGCTGGAGCGCCATGGCGGTCCTCGACGACAGCGACGAGGTGCTGGAGACCGACGAGCACAAGCTGCGCTGGCGTTCCTGGCTCTACTGGTCGAACCTGCTGCAGTTCCTCTCCCGTACCGGTGGAGACGGCGTGCAGCTGGCGTCCAGCAGGGCTGCCGCCTTTCCCGTCGAGGTCCTCACCGTGTGTGGTGGCGTGGGAGAGCTGGATTCCCTCCTCGAGCGCACGCGGCCGCGGAAGGCCGCGGAGCCGGACGACTCGTTGTCAGCTGCTGAGCAGGACATCGCGCAGCTGCTGCGAGATACCTCCTGGGACGACGAGATCCTGCCGATCCTCGACGAGGACGAACCGGATTCGGCGCTCACCAGGCTTGCCAGACTGCTTGCCGCACATGGCAAGCGAGCGCCCATCTTCGGCCACGAGCTCGGCGAGGCGCGCTGGCAGGCGGACTTCGCCTGGGCGGAGTCCCGTGTCCGCGTCGCCGTCGTCGCCAATTCCGACGACGATCACGACGAGGAGGCGAGGAATCGCGATCACGCGTACACGGAGGCCGGCTGGACGGCTCGCACCGCGGACGACTGGCTCGACCACCTTGACTCGCTTCTCGAACTGCTCCCCGACGCGGAAGGTACCGCCGCCCGATGACCGCACGGCTCAGCCTGTACCAGAAGGCCGAACAGGAGCTGTACAAGCTCGACCGCTCGGTGAAGGCGAAGTTCTACGACTTCTGCCATCTCTTCCGCGACAACCCTGACCATCCAGGACTCGACCTCAAACCGCTCAAGGGCGATCGCCGGGTGTTCCGAGCCAAGATCGACCAGTCCTACCGAGCGCTGCTCGCCAAGACAGGCATCGACGACAGAGGCCAGGAGAACTGGCTCGTCATCGCTGTGCGGCACCGCAAGCACGTCTACGAGGAGCTCTCCGTCGCGGTCAACCGGATCACCGGCGAGATCGAGTTCGTGGATCTCTCCGTGGTCGGTGAAAGCGTGCTGCAGCGGGCCGGCGTAACGCTCACGCCTGCCGAACCGGAACCCGAGACTCCTCGGATCACGCCGAGCAAGCCGAGCAAGTCGGTCGCTCCGCTCCTCGCCGACATCACGGCTGAGGACCTCCGCGGCCTCGGCGTCACCGAGCAACTGATCGATCTTGCCCTCGCGGTCACCGACAGCGGTGAACTCGACCAGCTGGTTTCCGGCGCGCCACTGCTTTCCAAGGACATCCTCTACGGGCTTGCCGCCGGCATGAGCATGGACGAGGTCCGCCGGGAGATCACCGCCCAGGTCGAGGTCGAACTGGGCAACGACTACGCCGAGAACTTGAACGCGGCGCTTGCGCGCACCACGGTCACCACTTTCGACGAGGACCTCAAGGCCGCGATCGAGGAGGGTGACTTCCGCACCTGGAAGGTCTTCCTGCACCCGAGCCAGGCCAAGCTCGTCGGTCGCCACTACAACGGACCGGCCCGAGTCTCCGGCGGGCCAGGCACCGGCAAGACCATCGTCGCCCTGCATCGAGTGAAGCATCTTGCTGAACAGCTGCCGCCAGGCCCAGGCAAGCCGATCCTGCTGACCACGTTCACGAAGAATCTCACCACGGACCTACGCGCCCGCCTCGCCTCGCTGCTGGAACCCGAGTTGCTGGCCCGCGTGGAGATCACCCACATCGACCAGCTCGCCGCGCGAGTTCTCAGCGAGAACGCCGGCGTCGGCGTCGGCAAGCAACGCGTCTACGACACCGTGGCGCTCGGCGTCCTCCGCCAGGTGCTCGCTGAGGTCGACGACCAACGCTGGGACGCCGAGTTCCTCCTGGAGGAGTGGGACCAGGTTGTTCTCGGTCAGTCGCTGAACTCCCGTAAGGCGTACTTCGACGCCCGCCGCGCAGGCCGCGGCCGATCACTCACTCGCCCGGAACGCAACCAGATCTGGAAGCTGCTAGAGCAGTTCACCGCACGCCTGGACAAGGAAGGCATCGAAACCTGGGGCCAGGCCGCGGAGCGGGCGGCTCGCTTCGAGATGGAGCGGGCCGCGAAAATCGAGGCACGGCAAGACAACGAGTCTGCCGACAGCCACGACCAGACCCAAGCTGACGACAGCTCCGGCATGCGCTATCTCAGCCACCGCTACCGGCATGTGGTCGTCGACGAGGCCCAGGATCTCCGCGCCGCCCACTGGACGATGTTGCGTGCCATGGTTCCGAAGAGCCCCAACGACCTGTTCATCGCAGGCGATACCCATCAGCGCATCTACGACCATCAGGTCACGCTCGGCACGGTAGGCATCAATATTCGCGGCCGTTCGTCACGACTGACCCTCAGCTACCGCACTACACGGGAGATCCTCGCCCGCGCCGTTGGAGTCGTCGACCCCCGGAAGGTCTCCTACGACAACCTTGACGATGGTGTCGACACCCTTGATGGCTATCGCTCTGTGCTACACGGTCCGGCACCTGAACTCGTGGCCTGCGAATCCTGGGAGGACGAACTACGCCAGCTCGCCGCGACCTTGACGAGCTGGCACACAGAGATCTCCACTGGAGACAACGGAGTTCGACGTGACCCTCGCGGCAATGTGGCCGTCTGCGTCGCAGACAGGGACATGGTCAGCCAAGTCATGCACTACCTCGCGACACAAGCTGAGATCAGCTGCGCCGAACTCACCAAGGACGGGCCCAAGGGCGACGGCGAAGTCCACGTCGGCACGATGCACCGGTTCAAGGGACTCGAGTACCAGAAGCTGGCGATTGTCGGCGTCCGCGACGGCGTCATCCCTCGTACCGGCATGATCGAGCGCTACCGGAAGGAAGATCAACAGCGCTTCGCCCGAGAAGAACGCAAAGCACGTTCGCTGCTCTTTGTCGCTGCGACCCGAGCCCGCGACACTCTGCGGATCAGCTGGCACGGCAAGCCCAGTCCGTACCTTCCGGTGTAGATCGCCGTACAGGAGAGTGGATCATCAGATAGCTCGACCGGTCAGTGATGCTCCGTCCGCACTCATCGACAATGCTTCCCTCGATCGAGTGGTGAAGTGTTGCGCACGTCGGCGGGCGGAGATTCCTGCGGTAGCTTCTCGCCCGGCTGTCACGCCCAGCCTTGGCTCGGGTGGCGGTCATCTGCGAGCAGGCGGCAGGCGGTGCTCTTCAACGACCGGCCGATGCTCGCGAGAAGATCGTTGAGAATGCGCTTTGTCAGTTTCGCTGCGCGTCAGGGATCCATTAGATCTGTTGACATCCGGTGAAGTTGCGAGCAGGGACCGTGGGCCTGACCCGTTTTGACGGACATCTGAGATCAGGGGTTCTGCCCCTGGAAGGATGTCCTTATGAAGACCACGGGCTCGAACAAGCCCCGGCGTCCTCGTCGTGCGTTCACCCCGGAGTTCAAGGCGGAGATCGTCGAGCAGTGCCAGCGTGGTGACCGCTCGATCGCCCAGGTCGCGAAGGATTTCGACCTGACCGAGACCGCCGTGCGTGAGTGGGTCAGGCAGGCCGAGCGTGACGCCCGGGACCCGCGACGACGGCGGGCTGAGCAGCGATGAGAAGGCCGAGCTGGCAGCGCTGCGGCGGGAGAACCGGCGGCTGCGTGAGGACGTGGAGATCCTCAAGCGGGCCACGGCTTTCTTCGCGAAGGAGACCCGGTGAACGTGTATCCGTTCATCGAGGCGGAGAACGCCAGCAGCGGCAACGTCAAGCGTGCCTGCGAGTTGCTCCAGGTCTCCCGTGCCGCCTACTACACCCACCGCGCCACCGGCCCGTCCGCCCGCGCCCGCGTCGACGCCGCGCTGACCGAGAAGATCATCGAGGTGCACGACGAGTCGAACGGTACCTACGGGGCACCGCGCATCCACGCCGAACTCGCGGACCAGGGACACCGGCACTCACGCAAACGTGTCGCCCGGCTCCTGCGCCAGGCCGGCCGAGCCGGACGGGCGCCGAAACGCTGGCGCACCACCACGATCCCGGACCCGGACGCGACCACCCCGGCCGACCTGATCAGGCGGGATTTCTCTTGCGACGCAAGGGATATCAACAGCAGATGGTGCGGCGACATCACCTACATCAACACCTGGGAAGGCTGGCTCTACCTCGCGACCGTGATCGACCTCGGCTCACGGCGAGTCGTCGGCTGGGCCACCGCCGATCACCTGCGCACCGACCTGGTCGAGCAGGCTCTGCGCAACGTCGTCACCCAGCGCCGCCCCGAGCCAGGAGTGATCTTCCACTCCGACAGAGGCTGTCAATACACCTCTGGTCAGTACGCCCGCGCTGCCGCGGACGCCGGGGTGCGGCTTTCCGTTGGCCGCAAGGGCCAATGCTGGGACAACGCGGTCGCCGAGTCGTTCTTCGCCACCATCAAGACCGAGTTGCTCGACCGGCAGGCCTGGCCCACGAAAGCCAAGGCGCACAAGGCAATCTTCGAATATGTCGAAGGTTGGTACGACACCCGCCGACGGCACTCCAGCCTCGGCTACCTCAGCCCCGCCACCTACGAAGCCACCCGATACCGCCCGGTCGATCAGGTAGCGTGATCACACCTCATCGACCCTGTCCGTCAAAACGGGGCAACCCCACCGACCGGATGCATATGGATGAGTATTTAGACCCACAGCTGGAGTTGATCTACGCCGACGGCGCGACTGGCTGTGGCCACGAAGACCGCGTTGGTGCCGAGAACTGTGGGAAGAGCTGGTCTTACGAGTGGGAGGGCGCCCGCAACGGTGGCCGGTACCACTTTGCCAGCCAGGTCAGTCGGATCGGCGGTGTCGACGGTGAGCGCCGGCGTCTGGAACTGACCGCAGTCATACGCGAGCTGCTCCATTGGGCAGGACAAGGACAAGAGCCACCCATCGACAAGGCCACGGATCGGCGGACATGACAACGCCGCTCGGCTCAGCCGACACACCGAACGGCTCTGCCGTGCTGATGCCAGGAGTCCTGTCGAGTCAAGGAGGTTCGGTGTCAGCCGGTGCTGAGTCGATTGGTTTGTCGGACCTTGCGGTGTCGCCGTTCGGGATGCCGACTTCCTTGTTACTCGGTGAAGTTCGAGTCGCGTGGTTGGGTAGGACGTCCACGCATGAACGGCAAGATCCGCGGCAGTCGCTGATCCGGCAGCTTGAACGCTGCCGTGGGGCTGTACCGGCCGCGTGGGTGATCGTCTGCCACTTCTACGACGTCGAGTCCGGCCGCATGGAACTCGACCAGCGAGGACACGGCACCGGCTACGACAGGTTCGATATCCCAATCGCGCGCGACGGCGGCATAGCCGATCTCCTTGACGAGGCACAGCAGTCCGGCAGGCGCTTCGATGTAGTGATCTGCGAGTCCACCTCGCGTGTGGCGCGGCGCATGTACGAGGGCCTGTCTGTCGAACGTGTGCTGGACAAGGGCGGCGTGCCGCTGTTCGCGTGGAACGAGCCGATCAAGCTCGACGGCAGCAGGGCCCAACAGATTCTGCAGCGTCGGATCAACCAGGCGGTGGCCGAGTACGAGGTGCTCAACACCTTGGAGCTGTCCTGGGGCGGGTTGTGTACGCATGTCCGTGAGGGCTGGAACATCGGCAAGCCGCCGTACGGCTACACGGGCAAGACGTATCGCCATCCCAACCCGGCGAAGGCGGACAAAGGTCTCACCAAGACCAGGCTCGAGCCGGACGGCGTGCGGGCGGCGACAGTCACCCAGATCGCGTCGTGGCGGTACTACGAGGGGCTTGGCTACGGGGCCATCGCCGAACGGCTCAACGCGGACCTGACCACATATCCACCTCCGGAGCCTCCAGGCAAGGTTCGTGCTCGCGGTATGTGGAGCAAGTCCAGCATCTTCGAGGTGCTGCGCAACCCAAAGTACACCGGGTTCCAGGTGTTCAACCGGCGCGCTTCGCGTTCCAAGCGCGGAAAGGTCAACCCTCCGACCCACTGGGTGTGGTCACACGAACCCGCGCACGAGCCGCTCATTCCAAAGTGGATGTTTGACGAGATCACTTCATCCAGCAAGTCTCTCCGCGGCTCACGGTCAGGCAGCTCCCCCAGCTCTCATCCGCAGACCAAGCGCTCCTATGCGTTGCGAGGCATGGTGTTCTGCAGCTGCGGACGGCGGATGTTCGGCAACCAGCGACGCAGTCTCGTCTACTACATGTGCTGGCCTCGCAACAACAATCGAGGGCGGACGGGCCTGCACCCGCCGGGAGTCGAAGCGGTGTACATCCGGGAGGAGGCGATCTTGCGAGCGGCCGCGTCGTTGCTTGCCGAGCAGGTATTCGTCCCTGAACTCGTCACGATCCTGCAGGCCACCAGCGGGGATAGTGATCAGAACACCTCGGGCGGCGTCGTGACGCAGCAGAAGTGGTGGCGTCGTCGGCTCGCCACACTCGAACGGCAGCAGCAGAACCTCCTTCATCAAGCTCGCAGCTGCGCGTCCGATGATCCTTTCACGACGGCACTGCGCACCAGCTACAACGATCTGGAGTCCCAGAAGGCCGTCGCAGCAGCCGAGATCGCGAGTTTTGAGTCCACTGGCAGCCAGGAATTCTTGCAGGGGCAGGATGCTGCGGTGCTCGTGGAGCGTCTGGCGGGGCTTCGTGACTGCCTCGTGCGCGCACCGGTGCCGTTGCTTCGTCGTCTGTTCGAGTCCATCCAGCTCACCGTTCGTTTGCACGACTACAGCGGCCAGGCGACGATCAGCATCCGGATTCCGACACTCACATGACCCGTTGATCTGGTCAACCACAGCCACATGATTCGGTCCGTCACATTCTCGTCCGATCTGTCAAACACCACGCCCAGAGCGACGTTGTCGGGTAACCTTCTCGACTTCGGCAACGACATGCACACCGCACGTGACATGTCGCCGGAGTAAGAGGAAGAGCCGCTCGTGGCACTCGACAGTCCCAAGCTGCGTGAACTGCTCAAGAACATCGCCGCAGCCAAGATCCAGTTACCGGATTTCCAACGCGAATGGAAATGGGACGACGAGCGCATCAGGGCGCTCATCGCGACGGTGACATTGGACTACCCGCTCGGTGTCGTCATGACCCTGGAGACAGGGGGCGCCGCCCAGTTCCGTGCCCGCACGCTCGCCGGTGTCGAGTCCGATCCCGGCGTCGTCCCCGACCTCCTGCTGCTGGACGGCCAACAACGGCTGACGTCGCTGGTCCAAGCCCTGTACCTGGAACGACCCGTGGCCACGGTGGACGCGCGCGACCGCAAAGTTGAGCGTTGGTACTACCTCGACATCGACAAGGCCATCGATCCGGAGGCGGATCGGGACGACGCGGTTGTCTCGATGCCGGCTGATCGGGTGCTGCGGCAGGACTTCGCGCGTCAGGTGCGGCTCGACCTGAGTACGAGGGAGAACGAGTGCCAGGCGGGCTACTTCCCGCTCCACCTCGTCTTCGACAACGACGCGGTCAGTGCGTGGCAGAAGTCGTTCGTGCGCCTGGCGGACGAGAACTGGGAGCGATGGGCGGCATTCGACACCCGTGTCCTCAACAACATCCACGGGTGCCTGATCCCGATGATCCGTCTCGACTCCACCACACCGAACGAAGCGGTCTGTTCTGTGTTCGAGCGCGTCAACACCGGTGGCGTCGCGCTCAATGTCTTCGAACTGCTCACCGCCACATACGCGGGTGATCGCAAGCACGCTGAGGAGTACGGCACGGAATACGGCCTTCCCGAGGTCTGGCGTGGTACCAAGGAGAAACTCGTCAGCCAGTACCCGGTGCTCGGTCAGGTGGAGAGCGGTCGTGACGAAGGGCTGACCAACGTCGACTTCCTCCAAGCTGTGAGCCTCGTGCTCTCCTTCGAGCGCAAGCGGGCGGGGAAGGCGAACTCGATCGCCTGCAAGCGACGCGACCTGCTCGCACTCCCGCTCGCGGAATTCCGTCGGCTTGAGCCTGCCGTGGCGGAGGCCTTCGCCTGGGTGGGCGGGTTCCTCGATTCCCAGGCGATCTTCACGATCAGGGACTTGCCCTACCGGACGCAGCTGGTGCCACTGGCAGCGGTCAGGACACTTCTCGGAGACGGGGCCGACGAGCCCGACGCCGTGGAACGGATCACCCGGTGGTTCTGGTGCGGAGTGCTCGGCGAGATGTACGGCGGATCGGTCGAAAGCCGCTTCACCAGGGATGTCGAGCAACTCGTGGCATGGGTGAACGGCGATCCCTCCGAACCGGACACCGTCGTGGAAGCAGCATTCCTCGCCGAGCGGCTCAACACCGTCACCACCCGCAACAGCGCCGCCTACAAGGGACTGCAAGCGCTGATCATCAAGCAGGGCGCGGTGGACTGGGGGCACCCCGAGGACCAGCAGATGACTGGCTCGTTCGTCATCGACAAGAGCGTGGCAATCCGTCAGGTATTCCCAGCGACCTGGGTAACGAGAAACGGTCACCCCAAGGCGCGCGCCGATTCGATCGTGAACAAGACGCCTATGTCGCATCTCGCAAGTCGTCGAATGACAGGGACACCGTCGACCTATGTGGGTGTGCTGGCGCGGGAGACCGGGACGCCCGACGAGTGGTTCGACGATATCCTCACCACCCACTTGGTCGATCCCATCGCCCTCAGGAGCGATGACTTCGCCGCGTTCTACGCGGATCGCTTCGAGCGCCTCCTGGCCTTGGTGGAGGCCACGATGGGTAAGCCGGTCATTCGCCGATCGGGCGAGACGGCATGAGCGACGGGTTCAGGGCCGTCGAGCCGGCGGTGTTGGTGAAGATGGTGGGAAACACGATCTCGGCAGCCGAGTTCCTGGTCCTGTTCGGCGTCCGGGTGCGCAATCACGACAACGTGGCGCGGATTAGCGCGTGCCTTGCAGAGGCGGAGGTGAGCACCATCCCGTCCTTCACCACATGCGCCGGCACCTCTGCACTCCACCTCGTCAAAGCCAAACCGACTGCGGTGGCGACGGAAGACGAGGAGGACGAGGAGGAGTTGTCCACGTCGGCGATGCCGCACCGCGCACTTCAGATAGGCGATCTGCCGAGCGCCCGCAACGGAGTGGAGTCAGTGTCATCGGACACCGATCTGGCAGCGGCCACCATGTTGATGCGGGTTCGGAACTACTCGCAGCTGCCGGTCATCAACGGCACTGCAGACCTGCGTGGAGTGCTTACCTGGAGCAGCATCGCCGTCAACCTGGAGACGGGAAAGCAGCCGACGCTGACCAGTGCGATGGCGCCCGACCCGGTGTCGGCCGAAGTCAACCACCAGTTGCTCGCTCACCTGCCCACCATCACCAAGCACGGGTACGTGCTGGTGCGGGCCAGCGACGGGAAGTTCTGCGGCATAGTCACCTCCGCGGACGTCAGTGACCACTTCGAGACCATGGCCAGGCCGTTCTTCCTCGTGGGCGACATCGAAGCGCGGCTGCGCAAATGCCTGGCCATCCTGGACGAGGAGGTCGTCAAAGCCGTCCAGAAGAGGAAGAAGACTGGGAAGATCGTCGACCTGACCTTCGGCGAGTACAAGTACCTCGTCGACAACGAGGCCAACTGGAAGCGGATCGGTTGGACCGGGGTGCCCCGCGACCAGTTCGTGCACCGCCTGGACCGAGTGCGCATGATCCGCAACGAGATCGCCCACTTCCGGCCACAGCCACTCAGCACCGCCAACCTGGCGACCTTGGAGGAGTTCGCCGGACTGCTCAAGCAATACGTTCCCTAACACATTGTGCGTGGCTTGACCGACATCGCAGCGTTTCTGCGGTGCGATCGGGCCACACGTCAACGCGGGGCACCGGGTGACTGCGTCGTTCAACACCGCGGCACAGACCACGACCTCGCGGCGGACAGTCGGATGAGCTGGCAGAAGGCGCGACGGACAGGCTTCGTTGGCAGATCGTTTCGGCGGCTGCGGTCGGCACCTCCGAGGTCCCGAGGCCCTCAGTCGGGAACTGGCCTGAGGGTGGTGATCGAGAGGACGCCGAACGCCTTGGGCTCAAGGGTGTGTCGGCATGGCAGCGCTGGCCGATGCTCGCATAGACCAAGCCTTACTCGTGCTGGGACCGCACTGGGCGTGAGGGAACATCTCAGAGCCGTAGTGAGGTGAGGGAGGTGGCGTCGCTGCTGCGCGCCCTAGTCTGCTACTGCCGCCCTTTTCGCAGGCTGCTCTGCGGGCACGAACGGGAGAAGTGACTTGATGTCGCGCTGCGCAGCCTTCCGAAGCTCTTGGAAGGTCGCACTGCTCTCGATGAACAGCCGTTCTGACTCTTCGGTGAGTTGCCCTCGCTCAGCACATTCTTCAAGTACACCGAGATAGTCGGTGAGCGCCATGATCGCTTTTGTGGACGCCGACTCCACATGGGCGTCGCCCACCAACTCCACTACTGCGGCTGCGTCGTAAACCGACATCATCAACCGGTCGATCTTCTTCGAGTCCCTCTGGGCAACTTCGTTCGTCGCTATTAGGTGCCGGAGGTACGACAGGTAGTACATGCACGAGGACGAAGCCGTGATGACGTGGGCGTAGGCGGTCTTGCGCTCCTCGAAGAGCTTCAACGCCTGCTCGCGCTGCTGTTCCCGATGCCAGCGTTCGTCTTGTAGCTTCCGCTCTCGTTCCCAGCGGGTGTCCTCGCGGTTCGACACCACCAGACCCTGGACCCACGCTGCGGCGGAAGGTGCACCGAGAGCGAGCATGGCAAGTACCACCGCCAGCCAGGCGGGCAACTGGACGTTCGACATCTGCGGCACGGTACTTGGTGAATACGCACGGTTGTGACGTGATCCAAGCTGTCGCCGCCTTCGGGTGACATGGCGACGGTCAGAAGCTCAGCCCGTGGCCGCCGACAATCTGGCCGGCCGTCGGTTGACCATGTTCGGCTCGCCGCGAGAGGTGAGGAACCTGTTGTTCCGTCACGGCGACGCGAACAACGCAGAACATGTGGATCTCTGCCGATTGTGGACACCCGAGCGGCAGCCTCATTGCGACGAACAGGTGAACGCGACCCCGTGGTGCCGGAATCAGGAAACGAAGTCAGCGGTATCAGCGATGGTCGCGACAACGGAACGTCACGAGTGTAGGGATCGGATGATGCAATGCCGCTGATGGCACATCCGCGCAGTCGTTCTATGTGCGATTTTCCGGTGATTCGGCGTGCCCATTTCTGCTGAGCGAGGAGACACCCGTGAGCATTGTTCAGGCAGATCGGGTGGCGCGGACAGTGCTCACCACCGAGACGTACGGTGGTGATCAGTTCGTCCCGCTGAGCGGAGAACTCGAACGGTTGGACGGCAAGGAAGTCGTCGAAGGAAAGATCTACCGGTACTCCCTTCTAGACCGCAACCACCACGATGTTGCCCTCACCGTGTACCTCGGGCTCGGCGAGGTCGGCGGGCACCTGTGGGAGCAGGAACTCCGTGTCCTGCAACGCATCGGTGGTCTCGGCCACCCCAGTCTGCCGGTGCTTGAGGGCGGCGGGTACGTCCCTCCGGAGGACCTAGAGGGATGTGGCGGTTCGGACACTGCAGGCGCCGGTTTCATCAGGACCAGGGTCCTCATGAACGACGAGGACTCGAAGGCGATGGCCACCTACTTCCACGAACGTCCCGCGCAAGCGGTGCGCACGTTGTGGAAGCTCGCCGATGGCCTCGCGGTTCTGCACGACTCCAGAATCGCTCACCGAAACCTCTGGCCTGGCACCCTGGAGTACGAGGAGAGCGGCGACGAGGTCCGGGTGCTGCTGGCTCGGTTCGAGATGAGCTCGATGGTCTCGAACCTGCTGCGCGGCAGCCAACTCGACCGCGAGGGCGCCGGTCGGGTCCGCCCGCTCTACCTGCGTCAGGATCCCCGCTTTCTGGCGTACGCGCCGCCGGAGCGGGTCGACTTCCTGCTGGCCGCTCCAGGCAACACCGGTGCGGGTGATTTCGCGGGTGACGTCTTCAGCCTCGGTGTTGTCGCCGCAGAGTGGCTGCTCGGACCGGATCTGGTGGGGGAAGTGCCCGAGCTCGGGCAGGAGTTGCGTGAGTTCCAGAAGGAGCTGCGGCATCGGGTGACCACCTCGGGCGAGCTGCCTGCGGCGTTGTCAGAGTTGCTGGGGGAGATGTTGCAGCCCGATCCCCGGTCCAGGCCGTCGATGTCGGAGGTCATGACAGCGCTAAGCCGGAACTATGACACGATCGCTGGCCGGTACGCGCCGGAGACGAGTAGCAGTCAGCCCTACCTCGTGGCGTACATGCGGGAGGACAGCGACCGCACGTTGTTCAAATGGGGGCGGCTGTCCGAGTCTGCGATGACCGACGAGGGTCACAAGCAACTGGTCGATCTGATCGAGAACGACCTCCGTGGCGCGACGGTCTGCCACTCCGCAGAAGGTGCGGTGCCGTACATCAGGATCGGCAGGACAGAGGACCGGCAGCGAGCGCAGACCGTCCTGTTCGGACACAACTTCGTGTGGTTCGCCGAGACACTCTACCGCATCAGATTCGGTCGCAAGCAGTACTTCGACAACATCAAGGTCATCAAGTACGTGATCGAGAACGCACGTGTGCCGAAGGATCTGCGCTCGTTGCGGCTGAACGGTCTCGGCAGGAACGTGCATCGGGTCGAGGCGGTGGACCACCTGGCGAGCCCTGTCGAGCTGGAACGGCGTTCATCGGACCGGCCGAGTTGGCCCGCGCTGCTGACGTCGACCGAGCAGGGGCAGAGCAAGACGCGGGAGCAGCGGGAGTACCTGGACGCGTTGCGCTGGTTCATCGACTACCAAGGTGCTCAGTTGTTCGCCAGGGAGTACGCGTACGTGCGGGAGGGACTACCTGCTGGCCGGACGGTGGCGGTGCGCTGGGACCGCTCGCGCGACGCGGACCGGGCGTCACGGCAGTCCTCGATGCACAAGAAGATCGTCGGTGATGAGCGGCTGCGCTTCGGAATGGCCGACTTCCTCGCGGAAGAAGTCGCGAAGGACTCGGCCTCCCCGGAGATCGAAGTGCTGGCGGACAAGGGTGGGGTGCCCGGAGATGTCGTGGGCCGGTATCGGTTGGTGGAGGTCCACGGCAGGGAGACCGCCACACTGGAGGCGGCCCGGTTCGCGGACCTTCCCGAGCGAGGCTGGTTGCGCATGGCCAACGATCGGGCGGGGCGGGGAAACCTGCTGGCTCAGTCGAGCGCCGTGGACGAACTCGAGAACAATGTGGTGCTGCTCCAGGCACTGGTCCGGCCGACCGGTGTGCGCGGGGCGCTGAAGTGGCAAGACACTGCGGGAGGGAAGCTGGAGGGCGAGGGGCTCGAAGCCATGCGCGCCATGCTCGAGCACCAGTCGATGTTCGCAGTCCAGGGTCCCCCCGGAACCGGCAAGACTGAGGTCACCTCCCAGGCAGTCGCCGAATACCTCTCGAAGGACGACCAGGCCCGCGTGCTTGTTTCGGCGCAGTCGCACGACGCGTTGGACAACCTGGCCGCCCGCATCCTGACCAAGATCGGTGCGGTGGACGAGGCCGGCAATCCGACCAGGGCGAACTGGCTCGCGGTTCGCCTCGCCAGCGATTTCACCGCAGGCAACGTCAAGGCTCCCGTGACCGAGTTCATGCCCGGCCGAGTGGTGCCGCGGCTCGAACGCGAGATCAAGAGCAAATTGGACGGACGAGGTGCACGGCGCTACGACAACCCCGCCATCACGAAGATCCAGGAGATGTGGCTGCGCGCCGTCGCCACCTCCGGACCGGAGCTGCAGACGCGGGTGCGTCGCGGCGCGAACCTAATCTTCGCCACCACGGGCGCGTCCACTAGGACACGGTTGGTGGATCACGGCTCGAACGAGCCGTTTGACTGGGTTGTGATCGAGGAGGCGGCGAAGGCATGGCCCACCGAGCTCGCGTTGCCGTTGGTGCGCGGGACCAGGTGGACGCTGGTCGGCGACCAGGCGCAGATCGGTGCGTTCGCACTGAGCGACGTGATGGCGTTCCTTGACAACTGCCGCGACGACCCGGACGAGGAAGTGGCGGGATGGTGGGAGATGCGCGATCGGTACAGGCAGATCTTCGCCACTTTCGGGCAGATGTTCGCCGAGGTGAGAGACGGAGCGCCGCGGTTAGAGCTGACCGAGCAGCGCCGCATGCGCAAGCCGATCGCGGATGTCGTTAGCCGCGGTTTCTACTCGTCGCTGAAGCTCGGCGGTCTGAAGACAGTGCGCTCGGATCGCGATCACGGCCTGGTGCGGCCAAGCTGGGCACGCGGACGGTCGCTGGTCTGGATCGACACCGGCGTCACGCAGAAGGCGACGGGCTTCTGGTTCAACGATGTTGAGGCTGAGCTCGTGTCCGCCGCAGTGCGCTCCTTCGAGCCCTCGCTTGAGCACCTCGCCGCGGACACGAAGGGCAAGGTGCTCGCGGTGATCACGCCGTACCGCAAGCAGGTCGAGCGCATCCAGATGCGTCTGGCCGAGCACGCCGATGAGGTGTGGACGGTGGACTCCTTCCAGGGACGTGAGGCGCGCATCGTAATTGCCTCCCTGGTCCGCGATCGCGATTCGGGAGATGCCAACGGAGGCCTCGGCCACGTCGCCGATCCGGCGCGGGCGAACGTGATGCTCAGCCGGGCTCAGGACCTGCTGGTGGTGGTGGGCCGGATCTCGAAGTACGAGCGCTGCGGCATTCCGGAGTGGGAGGCAGCGGTGGCGGCGGTGCGGGAGTTCGGTCAGGTTGTCGCGATGAGTGAGGTGTTGCCGTCGTGAAGGTGATCGACGTGTACGTGGAGTGCGAGGTGCTCACCGTGCGGCTCCAGCTCGGCCCGAGGTCGCGCACTTCGGTGCTCGAAACCTTGGTGCTTAAGGCGGTCGATGCCGGCGTCACCACGATGCAGGGGCTCGCGGATCTCTTCGGGCTCACCCCACGGTTGATGGTGGATCTGCTCGGAGACCTGTGGCGCACGCAGCGGGTCTTCTTCGAGTTCGACGATTTCGGAGCGGAGACGATCCGGCTGTCGCCGCTGGCGGCGGAAGAGCTCGCGAAGTTGCCAGAGGGACAGGCCGTCGACGCGGCACTGTCGATACCCGACACCGAGGACGTCCTGCTCGACACCCTGACTGGGCGGGTGCTGCCGATGACCGCGGGGCGGTTCGCACCGGGAAGGGCGAACCTCGTCGTCACCCGTTCGCACCAGGACTGGACCGCAGCGAGCGTCGAGCCGGACGCACTCGCGGCCGCATTGAACCGCAGTCTCGAACGCCGCAAGGACACCGGGCTCGACGGGGACATGCAGGTGCTGCAGGCGTACCTCGCCCCCAAGGATCTGACGAAGGCGTCGTTCACCAAGTTCGCTCCGCTGAGCGTGCAGGCGGGTGTGGACGGCGGCAGGCTCGTAGTGCGAGTGGTGGACAAGTCGCTGCCCGCACACCTGCAGCTCCAAGCGGAGAGCCGTCTGCAGTTGCTTGTGGAGACCGAGTCGGAGAGCGGCTTCGTACGGGCGCTGCGTGGCGTGGCCGACCAGGTCGCCGATCGGCGGGACGACATCCACCAGGACATGGCAGGCTTTGTCGCCGCGGCCAGCCCGCTCGTACTCGCCGCACCTGCGAACCGCAGACGCGATCACGACCGAACCGCCTCACGAGCCGACAACCTAGTGGCGCGCGTTCACGACATGGCTGATCGGCAGATGTCGGTCACTGTCGTTCGCACATCCGAGGAACACCGCCGGGCGATCGTTGACCTGATCGACGCTGCGGCCAAGCAGGTCGTAATATCCGTGCCGTGGCTGAAGTATCGCGGTGGTGTCGAGAACTACGTTGATGCTCTGAAACGCGCGGTGCGACGCGGCGTCGAGGTGACCGTTCTCTGGGGAATTGACCGCGACGAGGGGCCCCTTGAGACCCGTGTGGTCGACGCCCTTCACGATGTCGAGAGGGTTCGCCTCGCATCGGGCGGCACTGGTGCAGTGCGCTACGACCGCGCTCAGCCTGCCCATGTGCACGCAAAGGTCGTCCTCGTCGATGACAGACAGGCGTTGGTGACAAGTAAGAACTTCGCCAGCCAGGGGGAGCACGCGGAGGTGGGCCTGGTCGTGCGCGCTGCGGATGACACCCCGGCGCCGGTGCTCGACGAACTGCTTGAATGGGCGCACCAGACCTCGCCCAACTACGACCATGCGTCCGCGATCATTCGGGATCGCTACGTCTTTGGTAACAGATCACGGGTATTGCCGCACGTGGTGCCGCTGCGTCCGGAGTTCGCAGATGAGCTGGAGACCGCACCCGAGGGTTCGACGTCGGTGGTGCTGTGGTCGCGCTCGTGGGCTACGTTCGGCGCCTCTCTCGCTGACTCGGTCTCCGAATTGGGAGCTGTGGTCGGCGTGGTGCGGGATCACTTGCACAGCTACTTGCTCTGGGATGGGCTGGGAGCGGCGCGCAGCAGAGTGTTGATCTCTTCTGACCAGTTCTCTGCGGCTGTGGTCAACGATGGTTTCGTAGAGCGGATCCGGCAATGCTTGCAGCGCGGTGTAAACGTCGCGCTCGTGTACCGGAGAACCCACCGGCAAAGTGACGACGACGAGTGCCTGCAGAAGTTACGCGCTCTCGCGGGTGCGCCGGTCCGTGACGGTGTGGGCAGCCTGCTAGTCGTGCACGACGAGCAGAGTCACGCGAAGGTTCTCGTCATCGATGACGAAGTGGTGGTCGGCAGTTACAACTTCCTCTCCTTCGAGGGTAGGTCCGGCGCCGGCCGCAGGAAGCAGCGCAGCGAGATCAGCCTGCGTGTCCTCTCTTCGGTGCTGGTCGAAGACGTCTCCCAGCCGATGCTGGGAGACCAATGGGCGGGCTGGTCCGGAAGTGTGCGAAGAACCGTTGCCGCGCAAAGGGATGTCGCGCGTGGCCAGGTGGACATCGCGGCCGCGCGGGTGCTCGTAGCGCTGCGTAGGACCGGATCTTCCTTCGATCCCAAGGAGATCGTCGCGGCCTGCCGTCCGCTGCCCAGTCCTTTCGACGTCGCCGACGTGCTCGCTGAATGCGGAGCCACCGACGACGAGCTCATTCGCTTGAACGCCACGATGTACTCGTTCACCGAACAGGACGGCGCTGATCATCTGCACTGGGGCCGGCTGCTGTTCGGTTCGTTGTGGGCCGGACACGACTGGCGAAGTGCTTACGCCGTGCGGCTTGCACTTCCAGACGACGGTGCGCCGGTCTCCGTGCTGCTCAGCGCCGCGGCAACGGCGTTCGGTGCGCCGTCCCTGCCCAAACTCATCGCGTCGGCGTCGGAAGAGGACTACCACGCGCTGTGCGCGTATGCGAGCGCGGATCTTCTGCTGAACGGCAGCGGCGACCTGATCGAGCCTATTGAACTGCTCGCCGAGTTCGTCACTGACGACTGCGTGCAGGCGTTCGCTGGGGCTGCCGTCGCACATGTCACCACGCGCGGCCAGTTGCCGGTCCAGGCGTTGCGTTCCCGTGCGGCCATCGCACGTACAGCGACGGTCTCCGACGAGATCTGGGATCGCGTGCGGACGCCGTTGGCCGCGTTCGAACGGTACGACCCGAATTGCGTCAATGGCTGCGCAACGAAGGAGTATCTCGTCGGTGATGCCGGATCTCTCGCGGTGCTGCGCGATGTCGTGGAGCAGAAGGACGCGGCGCGTCTCGAAACTTGGATGGTCGACAACGGAACAAATGAGGGGCACTGGCTCGACGACGCCACCCACGCCGCCAAGCAGCCGTTGCTCACAGACAACCGCCGCAAGTCGATGCTGATCAAGAGCTCTGCGGTGTTGAGAGCAGTCAGGCGCGCCACGAACGAACTGCGTGCGCTGGGCCCGATCACCGACCGCGTCATCACCGGGAACGAGCTTGCCGAGATCGACGCCATCGCGGAGCACGCGAGGCAGTTGAGGGAATCCCTGCCCGCCGAGCCGCGCTACGAGCCTGGCGTGTGGGCGCTCGAGAAGCTGACGAACGCAATTCGAGGTGAAGCCGATGTCTGACTATCTGCCCCATGCGACCGTTGGCCTGCCGTCGTGGCGGTTTCCCGAATTGGTCACCACGCTGCTCGATGCCGACGAGTTGCCGGCGCGCACGGTGGCACGCGTCGCGGCCGAGGACCTGGCTCGCGCGTGGTCACCGGAAGCTGCCGTGCGCAGGCTCACCGACATGGGTGAGTACGCCGTGGCAGAGAAGGCCGTGGATGAGCTGGAAGATCTCGCAGTCGTGTCCGCGGAGCAGGCGGAGCGGTGCCGGGAGTACGTCGCGGATGCTCGTAGCGAGGCCGATGAAGAACTTTCGGCGAAGCGACATCTGCTGATGGCGCACGCGGACCGCGCGGGACTCGAGCTGCCTTCCGAGGTATTCGGCCGCGTGCAGGTGGGCTCCCGCCGCGTGAGCGTGGAGGCACCGCTCAACGAGGCGACGTCCGCCCTGGCAGCCGCAGAGCGCGACAAGGAACAGAGTCTGCTCGACCGGATTGAGAGGCACCGGCGGGAACTCCCCGACGAGCTCGCCGGTTACCTCCTGGACCTCGTCGCAGCAGGCGAGTACCGGTTGGCGGAGGAGACGCTGAAGGAGCCTGACGGCCACGTTCAGCTCCCCGTGTCCGTGTCGGAGCAGCCCTGGCCGTTTCGCACGGTTGAATTGGTGCGCATCTGCCAGTGGCTGAGCGCGTCCGGGGCCGGTCAACCGCTGGTTCGGCGCTACCTGCCCGATGACGCGGCAGGACAGGCGATGATCGCGGCGATCATCGACCTGCCCACCGGTTCGCATGCGGCGATCGCTGCGTACGTGGTGGCGTTGCAGCGGCTTGTCGCCGACGTGGACGTCGAGCCTCCGCTGGAAGAAGAGGACGGCGTGCTCTACACCCGGTTGGTGTTGCCCGACGACCCGAAGCTGCCGCGGCTGGCGTTCACCGGGCGGGAACCGGTCCGGTTCGCGGTGGGGCCTGAGCTGGGTGACGCCGCGTTCCGCCTATCTCTTGACGTCGTGGACAACGGGAACAGGGCGCAGACGGTCGTGGACGTCGCCGCAGTGCTCGGGCTGCTTGTCGTGGACGACGAAGGGAAGCCGCGAGGCCGTGAGGCACGGTTGATCTCGTTGCTGCGCACCATCTGTACGCAACGAGGTGTCGGAGCAGTGCTCGCGGACAGCCTCAGCACCGACCATCCGCAACTCCTGCGCGCACACTCGTGGTGGCTGTTGTACCTGTTGGGACACTCGTTGAAGTCGGCACAGCTCGACGCGCTGCTTGAGGTGACCGGCCGGCACGTACCCGCCTTGCTCGCCATCATCAGGCGAATGGTGCCATCGAGGGAGTTCGACCTCGCGGCGGAGCGCGGGGCGGCCGATTTCGACCAGGTGTTGGCGGATGCCGTGCGCGCCGATCTCAGCGACGAGCAGTTCGCGATGCTCGCCGCCATCGCTGTGTACGAACCAGCGGACGAGCAGAGTCTTCGGGAGTTCCTCCTCACGTTGCTCGGCGAGGCGGGCTGTGAGGCCGCGGTCGACAGCATCGTCAACGTGGAGGAGACGTTGGCACGCTTGAAGGAGCTGCGCTACCTGCCGCACTGGTCACCGGACGGCATGGATCTCACGTCGTGCGGGTGCGGTGTCGTCCGCGCGCTACGACGCCTCCCGGAAGTTGTTGTGCAGGCTCCTGTGTCCCGGCTGGTCGAGCAGTACGACCGCAGCGTCGAGAAGCGCAGCCACGACGCGTTGTACCTCAGGGTTCTGGAGGACACCGTGCACGTGTGGGCGGGTCAGCACGATCCAGGGCCAGCCGACGATCGCGCCAACGTGTCCGCCAACCGGAAGGTGCGCCGATCGATGGCGCAGTGGATGGACCCGAATCAGCGCATCGATCTCAGAGTCGAGTGTGAGTTTGTGTGGCGGAAGATGGAGGCGTACGACCGGGCAGTCGATGTGCTTTTCCACTTCGATGCTGAGGCGACCTGTGTGGGCCGGGTGATGGGGCTGCGGCTGGCGTTGGAGAACATCATCGGCAACGGTGTCCGTGCAGCGCGGGCCGCTATGAGTGCCGGCGGCTCGGGGACGGTGACCATTACGCTGTCGGTTGACTCGGCCACGCGAACGGCATTGATCGAGATCGCGGACAGTGGGGCCGGCGTGCCGAAGCACGTGTACGAGGCGTTGGAGAGCAACGGCATTCCCGATTCGACCGAACACACGGGCAGTGGCGGCGGGCTGGAGTGCGCGCGGTTCTGGATCGAGTCGCTCGGCGGGACCGTCCGGTTGATGCCGGAGAAGTCGACGCTCGGCGGCGCCCGTTTCCTCATCTCACTGCCGGTGGTTATCGGGGCGTAGCCCGAGCTCGATCTCGAACTGGTCTACGGCGTGGCGCAGCGAGGCGAGATCGCCC